>JBAZCD010000299.1:0-4389 GCA_041671205.1 Pedobacter sp. | reverse complement strand
TTTTCATTCATCTGTCAATTCCTCCCGAATGGCTAGCTTCTCATTCGTTTTTCAATCCAATCGTCAGGATAACCTTTGAGTTTGGATAATTCTTAGAAGATGTTGTTCATTCAGTGACCCAAATGTAAAAAACGAATCAATAGCGATGCAAAAAGCTCCTAAATCATTCATTTAAGGGCTTATTAGGTTCAGATGAACCGAATAAAGCCGGGATGGCAACCCGGATCTTTCGCCATTTTAATTTCCTTAATTAAATCTCAGGATTGAATAAGCCTGTCCATCAGGTTGGGGAATTTATATGAAAAACCCAGTTCCTTTTCTACCCTTTCACTTTCTACAATTTTCCAGTTTAGCTTTTCGGAAATAAATTCCGGTGCAGGAAGCTGTTCCAGTTTGGCCGCAAGGGTATAAAACTCTTCCTTCGAGGGGTGCGAAGGCGTGCAGCCATTATAAACTCCTTCAGCGGTATCAGTATCAATAAGGGTATTGATCAAACGAATTACCTCTTCCAGGTGGATCATATTTACGGGCGCAAGTCCATTCGGGATATTTGTTTTCCCTGCAAAAAATCTTCCCGGAGATCTCCCCGGTCCGAATAATCCGGTTAGTCTCAATATCACAAGTTTCAGCGGAAGCGATGCCAGACATTTTTCTACTTCTGCGATAACTCTTCCCGAAGGAGTTTTCGGCGAGATCTCTGAACTTTCAGTGAGAATACTGTTGCTGTCTGAATATACCGAGCTTGAGCTGATCAGTATCAGTTTGGATACTCTGCTTTTTGCCAGCTGTGCTGCGAGAATATCTCCCATCCTCCGGTAATTCTCCGGCCCATCCATATTTTTTCTTCCCGGTGGTACAGAAACAATCAGAATATCGGCATTTAATAAGCTGCTCAGGTCAGGATCGGGCAGATTACGATCAAATTGTACTAAAAATGGGTCAACACCTGCTGCTTGCAGGAGAGGTATTTTATCCGGACTTGTGGTGCTGGCTTTAATCTTAAAACCGTGCGAAATTAAGTCCATTGCCAGTGGAAAGCCAAGCCATCCGCATCCCAATAAATTTATTATTTTCTTATTTTTCATTATCTTTAATACAAAAGTACATCCTTCAAAACTAAATCTGGTTTTGGCACTTAGTTTGAAGTTATCTGCATAGAGTCTAAACAAGTAATCATGAAAAATACAAAGATTAAAATAGCAACGCTCGGATTAGCAATTGCTGTATCAGCAATGTTATTTCAAAGCTGTGCGACCGCGACAAAAACACAGAAAGGTGCTGTAATTGGTGCTGCCGCAGGTGGTACTATTGGCGCTATCATTGGGAAAAAGGCAGGCAATACTGCAGTTGGCGCTATCCTTGGCGGAGCAATTGGTGGTACTGCCGGTGCAATTATCGGCCGTAAGATGGATCGCCAGGCAGAAGAAATCAAAAACACAGTTCCTAATGCAGAGGTTATCCGCGAAGGTGAAGGTATCATCGTAAAATTTGATTCAGGTATTTTATTTGATGTGAATCAGTATGCACTGAAAGCAAATGCCCGTACTAACATTGAAAACCTTGCAACCTCATTAAAAAACAATCCGGAAACAACAATTCTGATTGTTGGGCATACCGATGCTACGGGTACTGATGAATATAACAGACGTTTGTCTGAACGCCGTGCAGCTGCTGTTAAATCCTATGCTCTAAATCAGGGTATCGGCAGCAATCGCTTATCAACAGAAGGAAGAGGCGAAAGCGAGCCAATTGCTGATAATTCAACCGTTGAAGGGAAAGCTCAAAATCGTCGTGTGGAAATTGTGATCGTTGCCAACGAAACAATGAAACAGGAGGCTAAGGCAAGCGCCCAGTAAAAAGCTAAGCAATTAATTAAAATCCCTCATCAGTCATGACTGATGAGGGATTTTAATTACCAGCCCATTGATCTTTTGGTTTCGGTAATATGAGCCAGATGATGCTCACCATGCCAGACATACAGGCTTAATACCGTACCTAACTCATATTTCTTTTCCTGCGCCGGATGATAGTATGTTCTGAAAAAATCTTCAGGACCCAGGGTTCTTAAAAAAGACACCCACCTTCTGTGCAAACTATCGAGCAGATCAAGTGAATCATTAAGCGGACCGTATTTAGCTTCAGTACATTCTGCCCATCGATCTTCCGCGTAAGGTTTTATTGTTGGATTATCTTCAGTAATGGCCAGCTTGAAACGCATATAAGCATTTAAATGACTATCCGGCAGGTGATGTACCACCTGCCTCAGTGTCCAGCCACCTTCCCGGTAAGGAGTGTCTAACTGTTCATCACTTAAATCAGCAACAGCTGCGCGGATCTTTCCGGGCAATGCCGCGATCCGCTCCATTAGCAATGGATAATCCTCTGCATCAATAACTTCATTTTTGAATTTCCCGATCGGATACTTTAATTTTTCTAAATCACTGCTCATATATTGAGATTTTAAACCATAAATGGACGCATTGATAAGGCATGCCTGCCCAATTCCTGATCTCCTGTCACCTGCCAGTACTGCCCGGCCTGATCAACTTCAATTCCTTTAGAAAATAGCATCCAGGCAATGTTCTGATCAATATAGATCTGCGAGGTGATCTCCCCTGAAGTGTCTGTGAACTCCCATTTCTGCCCGATGCGAACGATTGACCATACCCCGCCTGCTTCACCCACGATCTCAAGCCTGATCAGGGTCTTATCCGGCGACTCAATCTTCCTGAAGTGATACGGTAAAGCCTGCATACAGATCTGCAGAAAGGGCTTATACAATTCCCGGTCAATGATCGGCTTTGCGCCAACCGCCTGCCTGATCTGCTGCTGATGCAGCCATCTTTCGGTGTATTCACGTGCAATATCAAAACGATTGGTTGAAACCGTTTCACCGGCCCAGGACACCGGAAAAATTGCTTTGGCATCCGGATCAAGATCTTCGAGATATAGAACCAGCTGCTCCTGAACTATCTTTAATTGTTCCAATATGATTTCCGGGCTCACTCTTTTGTAGGCATTTACCCAATCGGCGTTCAGGCCATTCAGATAGTTTAAAAGTTCCTGATAGGATTTAATTTCAGGAGATTCAGTCCGGTAAACATCCCGGCCAATGGATAAACGCCTTAGTGCACCGTCAAGTAAATGAGCAGCAATATCTTTTACCTGCCATTGTTTACATAGCGTAGCCTTATTCCATTGCCGCTGATCCAGGCCTGACAGTACCTCAATAAGGGATGAATTTAGTTTAGGAAACAGGTGTAATACATCAATCATCTTTACATGACCTTTTTAAGCCATTTTAACAAATCCTTCTTCTCCGAATATGGAGGATATGCAATTTTACTAAAATCTATTTTCGATTGAAACATAATTGCCCGTTCATGAGAAAAAGCTTTGAATCCGAAAAACCATGACAGCTCCCTGTCCCGCTGTTCCCAACCCCTCCGAATGGAAGGTTAGGATTTGAGATATGGATCACCACATCATTGGCGGATGTTTCTCATTAAAAGCAGTAGCTTTTTGATAGATCTGTGCTAGCCTCAATAATTTCCCTTCCCCGAATAACTGCCCCGTAAAGGTAATACTGCCCGGAAGTCCGTTTCTGAATCCATTTGGTAAAACTACACAAGGATGACCGCTTAAATTACTTGCCCGTAAATTCATTCCCAGTGCAGGCGCTAAAAATACATCGATATCCTTCATTTTCCGGTTCAATTGTTCAATCAGCAAAGCTCTTGCCCTGTTGGCCTGAATATAATCTACTGCGGGTATAAAATGCGCAGAGCGGAATCCGCTTGGCCAGGCATTTTTATCCTGTCTGACCAGCATATCATCACGGTTTGAAAGGCTTAATTCTTCAAATGCTGCTCCTGATTCGGCTGATAGTACAATCAGCATATCACCATAAGGCAATACAGGAAGTTCAAAAGGAACCAGTTCAGCACCCATTTGCTTTAGTTTGATCAGGGTAATACTGTCATTAGCAGAGTTGGAATACTTACGGCTGAATTCTGACCTGATATATCCGATACGAAAGCCCTTCAGGCCAGATCCGGATGGGGAGCTATAATTAAAAGGTGCTGAGATCACACTGAGATCTTTCCCATCAGCACCCCGAATCGCATTGAATACAATGGCACAGTCTTCCACACTGCGTGTGATCGGGCCCAGTTTATCCATACTCCAGCTCAGTGCCATTGCCCCATGTTTACTTACCCTGCCAAAACTTGGGCGAAGTCCGGTGGTTCCGCATTCAGTTGAAGGCGACACGATCGAACCCAGAGTTTCTGATCCGATCGCAAAGGGCAGGCAGCCTGCTGCTACGGCAGAAGCAGATCCTGCCGAAGAACCGCTGGATCCACGTATCAGGTCCCATGGATTCTTTGT
>JBAZCD010000298.1:0-4397 GCA_041671205.1 Pedobacter sp. | reverse complement strand
TTTTCAACCCTTTCAAAAATATTCAGTTGTTCTTCAATCGCTTTATCGCCTATGGCATGCACCATAACCTGCAATCCGGCTTTGTCGGCAGCGGATACGGCTTCAAAGAGTTCTTTTACAGGGGTCACAAGGAAGCCGCTATCAGTCGGGGTATCGCTAAAGGGCTTTTTAAAAGCCGCGGTATGCGATCCCAATGATCCGTCAACGAATCCCTTTAAACCACCAATCTTTAGCCAGGAATCGCCTTTTCCTGATTTTTTAATTTCTTCACTAAGTTTTTTCCAGGTATGTAATGGAACCACGGCGTAAATGCGTGTATTTAAGAGCCCTTTTTTCGCAGCTCTGCGATAGACTTCCAAATCCTGCCATCCTCCCATGCTTTGTACTGAAGTCACGCCATTTGCAGCTACATATTTCATTGCTGCCTCAAGTGCGCTGTCTTTTAATTCATCCGAAGGATCGGAAATATGCTGTCCGATGAGCCCCAAAGCATTGTCCTTGAAAATACCTACGGGCATTCCATTTTTAGTACGGATTATTGAGCCGCCTTCAAGATCCGCAGTAGCGGCATTTATTTTTGCGATTTTCATCGCGGCAGAATTTGCCAGACCCATGTGCCCGTCAAGACGCTGAACGAAAACCGGATGTTCGGTACTTACAGAATCAATCCAGCTGGCTTGCGGAAGTTCGCCACCCCAATTCGTGTGATCCCAGTCGCCATTTAAAATCCAGGTACCGGGAGGCACCGTTTTGACAAAGGCTGCAATACGGTCAATAAATTCCTGTTTTGTTTTTGCATCCCGTAAAGAGACAGATGACAGTCCGAAACCGCCATCAATAAAATGAACATGAGCATCATTGAATCCGGGCACGAGCATCTGGCCTTTGGCATCGATAAGTTCTGTACCATCAGCTAACATTTTCCTGACTTCTTCGCTGCTTCCAACATGGATTATCGTCTCGCCATTAATTGCCATGGCTTCTGCCCATGGCTGAGCCTCATCGCCGGTCCATATCCGGGCATTGATAATGGCCAGGGTGGCGATTTCAGTGCTTTTGCAGGCAGTAATATTTATGCAGACGAATATGGACAGAATGATGAAATACGATGTATTCGCTCTGAGGGGGATGAACGAGAAATTGGAACTCATTTTTGAGGCTTTGCTTAATTAAATATATGAATTAACCGTTTAGGAAAAATGGGATAGTATATTGTCTGAACTGTGATTTTTATGATTAGTATGATTTATGCTGAAAGCCCAGTATCATAATAATCAAATAAATCAGCAGAATCATAGTTCAGACAAATTATACCCTTTTACTCCTCCGCAAAAGCAATAATCGCTTTTTGAATCCTCCCGATAGTTTCCTCTTTACGAAGAAGCACAGCAATATCAAAAACTCCGGGGCCAAATTTTCCTCCAACAAGCATAACCCTGAATGGCAACATCAGCTCCCCTGGTTTGATTCCCTTTTCTTCTGCAAGCGCTTTAAAAACAGCTTCCAGATTTTCAGCATCCCAGGCTTCTGCATCATTTATCCCTTCCCAGGTTTTTATCAGCTCATTAAAATATTCGGTTTTGGTATTGGTCCATTTGGGTTTAACAGCATTCAGATCGTAAACTGCGGGCTGTTCGAAGAAGAATGATGCCTGATCCCAGAAATCCTGAAGAAAGGTCATGCGCTCTTTGACAATTTCAAGAACTTTTTCAAAATAGTCATTATCCTGAATATGGATATCCTTAGCTTTCAAAATCTCAAGCACCTGATTCCTGATACCTGATACCTCAGACCTCTTGATATACTCATGATTAAACCACTTTGCTTTCTCAAAATCAAACTTTGCACCGGCTTTGCTTACCCGTTCAATGCTGAATTTCTCAATAAGTTCATCCATGCTGAAGATCTCCTGCTCGGTTCCGTCATTCCAGCCTAAAAGGGCCAGCATATTGACAAAAGCTTCGGGCAGGTATCCCATTTCACGGAACCCCCGTGTAATTTCTCCGCTTTTCGGGTCCTTCCAGTTCATTGCATACACAGGGAAACCAAGCCGGTCGCCATCACGCTTGCTTAATTTACCATTTCCATCAGGTTTGAGGATGAGTGGAAGATGTACCCAATGCGGCATATCTGCTTTCCATCCAAGATATTCCCAAAGCAGAATATGAACCGGTGCTGAAGGGAGCCATTCTTCTCCGCGGAAGGCATGGCTAATTTTCATCAGATAATCATCCACCACAACCGCAAGGTGATAGGTAGGCATGCCATCTGCCTTTAAAAGTACTTTATCATCAACAAGATTGGTGTCAAAGCTGACATCTCCGCGAATCATATCATAAAAATGAATGGTCTCATCGGCAGGGACCTTGATGCGGATGACATGCGGTACACCCTGATCAAGAAGTGCCTGAGTTTCCTCCTGCGCAAAGTTCAGTGAATTACGTAAAAAACCGCGGTTCTCATGACCGTAACGAAAGTTTGGAAATATTTGTCGCTGCTCATCCAGCTCTGCCGGAGTGTCGAATGCATAATATGCATAACCATCCCTGACAAGCTGTTCGGCGTATTTCCGATAATTTTCCTTGCGTTCACTCTGACGGTATGGAGCATAAGGTCCGCCATTCTCAGGGCCCTCATCAGGATTTAATCCGCACCAGGCCAGGCAATCAAGTATATATTGTTCTGCCCCCTCTACATAGCGGCTTTGATCGGTATCTTCTATTCTGAGTATAAAATCACCACCGTGTTTACGGGCAAAAAGATAATTAAATAACACAGTTCTTACTCCCCCAAGATGTAAACCTCCTGTTGGGCTGGGTGCAAATCGTACTCTTACTTTCTTAGTTATATCAGGCATAATGCAAAGATAAAAGAATGTTACGAGTTACGAGTTTTGAGTTCCTGAATGTCGCCGTATTTTAAAATGTCAGTTTTCGGACACATAACTCATAACCTGCAACACATAACCTGATTAAGTATTGAAATACTCATCGCTCTTTCAGTTTCCTTTTGTAATTTGCTTAACGAAATGAACCAATACGAACGCAAGCGCCGCTGGAAATTTATTTTACTTGCTTTTGCTGTAATCATCGCAGGAGCATCACTCTGGTACACAGCTTACCTTGTCAGGAATATATCGACTGCTGAACGTACAAGAGCTGAATTATGGGCTAAAAGTACCCGTAATATCATCGCTATGCCCGATGTGAATGACGAGTATATCACCTTCATTTACAGCATGAGAGACAGTCTGGCAGTACCGGCAATCGTGGTCGATTCTGCAGAGAATATTATCACCTGGCGGGGGCTCGACAGTACAAAAACAAATTTTGACCTGGATTCCGACAGTACAAAAAAGTATGATCCAAAATATTTCAGGAATCAGCTGAAAGAGATGAAATCCCAGCACCCTCAGCCGATTGTTCTGGAATTGAATACCCGAAATAATGAGAAATGGTATGTTTACTATAAAGATTCTACCCTTTTAACCCAGCTAAGGGCTTTCCCTTACATACAATTATCGGTTATTGCTATCTTCCTGCTGGTTGCCTATGGCGTTTTCAGCTCCTCAAGAAAATCGGAACAGGAACAGGTTTGGGTAGGGCTGGCTAAGGAAACAGCACATCAGTTAGGTACCCCGATTTCCTCATTAATGGCCTGGGTAGAACTGTTAAAGTCTAAATTTAATGCGCCGGATGATCCGCTGATCGTTGAAATGGAGAACGATGTGAAGCGGCTTGAAACAGTTGCCGACCGCTTTTCAAAGATCGGATCCAAGCCGGTACTGCATAATCATGTGGTATATGATGTTGTGGAAGAGTTTGTCAATTATTTCAGGGTCAGGGTAAGTGATAAGATCGAATTCAAACTAAGCGGCGACAAACAGGTTGAGGCTCTGATCAATGTCCCGCTGTTTGACTGGGTTATTGAAAATATTTTAAAAAATGCGGTGAATGCGATCGAAGGTCCTGGAACCATTAAGGTTGAAATTCGGGACAACCTGGTCAAAGAGCAGGTTTTTATTGATATAAGTGATACCGGTGCTGGTATCCCGCGGCTTAAATTCGATACGGTATTCCAGCCCGGTTATACAACAAGAAAGCGGGGCTGGGGCCTTGGTCTTTCTCTGACCAAAAGGATCGTTGAAAATTACCACCAGGGTAGCGTATTTGTAAAAGAATCTGAAGTTGGGAAAGGGACAACCTTTCGAATTGTTTTAAAAAGTAATATGACTTATGAACCGACCATTTCCTGAAGAATATCCTGTATTTTACAAGGGATATATTGATACTGTGAGTGATGATGTTCTGGCTGAACTGGAGCGTCAGATTGAAACATTTCCTGCTTTTTTAAGAGGAATCCCTGCATATAAAGCCGCATTTGCCTATGCTGAAGGA
>JBAZCD010000297.1:0-4415 GCA_041671205.1 Pedobacter sp. | reverse complement strand
GCTCCTGAGCAGGATATTTAATATTCGATTTTTAAGACATTCTCCGAAAAGACTGATTATCTTCATTAAACCAGGATCACTGCTTTTATGTCAGGGCACTTGCAATAAAACACATGATGGATAATAGTTTTTTTGCATACATACAGGAGCTTGAATTGATCGCTTTTTTTTCAGGTTACCCTTTAGTTTATGCATTCATTCTTTTTATTGGCGGGGATTTGCCATTAAAGAACGATTTTAAAAGCCGGCTGGTACATCTCTTACCTTTTGGATATGCACTGGCCGGTACATTGTATCTGGGTCTTCAATTAAGAAACTTATACCCTGATTATTCTTTTGAAAACATTCACCAATCTGTTCAGAATCCTTATTTAACTATTTGGGGACTGCTCTCAATTTTCTTCTGGATACCGGCACCGGGCAAAAGACCAGCTTTTAGTCTAATGCATAGTCTGGTCATTTTCTATCTGTTGTTAAAAAATATATTTATACAATTAACAGCCGTCTCTACTGATATGGACGTGGTCAGAAATGATATGAAAATATATACGATAAGTCTTTTATTGAATCTTGGATCTTTTGCATTAATAGTCTTACTATCCATTTTGTATACCCGTTTTATTAAAAGAGCAGCAAGCCCTGAAAATACCCTGTTCTAACTATTGGGGACCTTCACTCCATTCACCAAAAATTTGCTAAGCAATCGGCTCAGCAGGTATTCAAGATACTTGCTCAGCTCAATTATTTTCTGAGTTACAAATACTATAAAAATTCAGGAAGCCTGAATCATTACTGACAATTAAGTGACAAAAGTCATTATATACCTTAACCCAGATCATTAAAGTTTCGAATACTTAGAGAGAACTTAGTACTAACAAACAATCAACCAATTGTTCATTTTTTAAACAAAATATATGAAAACGTTTAACAACAAAACACTGATGATGTTTCTAATTATCATCAGCGGAGCTGGATACATCGCCAGCTGCACACATGAAAACGAAGCTGTTCCTGAACCTGCCAGTACTGGTCCGGTGATTACCCGCGGTACCAATGTTCATCTTCCCGGAAATATGACGGCGGGGAATACCGGTGAGTGGAAACTTGATAAAGCACACTCAAATGTTTTGTGGTCTACTAACTATGTTGGAGCCGCCGGCTTGCTTACCGGTCGTTTCAACCAATTTGGTATGCATGAGGTTATCAATGCAGAAATGACAACATACGCTACAACAGGTCAGCCATTAAAAGATAATTCCTGGGCATTTTATGAAAATGATCCCGGAAAAACTTTTATTAACGGATATGTACAGATCAATACCTCCAATACAGGCGAACCCGGACGCGATGCCGGTTGTAATGTTTCTGGCTTAGGAACTACCGCTATTATATCCGGAACACAGAATCTGACAGTAACTAACCTGGCAAAGATCAAGTCAACTGAGGTAAAATTTGATCCCCTGAGTAATGATTATATAGTAACATTAGCCCTTACCTGGCAAGGCAAATTAACTGCCCCTGTTACAAAAACAGTTGTCGGTAAATTAAAATATATAAAACGGGCAACAGTAGGAACAACTGCAGCACCATATGATGTCTTTGGATTACAGTTAAAGTTTCAGTTTAACTGCAGAGATTTTGCTATAGCAAGTACCAGTATATCTGATAAAATTGACATTGAATGTAATATGAATTTCAACAACAAGTAATTAATATAGAATTACTATGAAAAAGCTAATAATATTTGCCGGTTTCCTGTTCACAATGGGAATCAGCATAACAGGGTGCTACAAGGATACGATCATACCTGAAGGGGCAGTTGACCCTGACGGACCTCCGCAATCGGTAAGTTTCAGTAAGGATCTGGCGCCGATATTCAATACCAAATGTGCCTTATCCGGATGTCATGTTTCAGGAGCACACAAACCCTATCTGGCAACAGCTGTGGCCTATCAGGAAGTTGTAAACGGTGGATTTGTTAATACCATAGTACCCAAAGAGAGCAAATTGTATAAAATGATCAATGGAGAAATGAAAGAATATATCCCCTCTGCCACAGACAGGCAAAAAGTGTATGACTGGATAAGAAACGGTGCTCCGAATAATTAATTGACTTAAACTTAAGAAAGTGAAACCAATATTATATTTCCCAACCCGCCTGTTCGTACTGACCGGATTTCTGGTCGCTTGCCTGTTTACAAATCAGTCAAGCCTATACGCTCAGGATAGCACAGCTGTAGCTGATTCTTCAACTACGCGTGCCAAGGTCAAACCAGCAAAGAATACTTTTGAAAGTGTCTGGATAATTGACAATCAAACTGTTATGGTACCCGTTAAGGGAACATTCGAAATGGATATCATGCACAGGTTTGGAACAGTTGAAAAGGGTTACGATGATTTCTGGGGGTTTTTTGCTCCCTCTAATATCAGGCTCGGTGTAAACTATGCTCCAATTTCTAACCTATACTTAGGCTTTGGTATTGCCAAAGAAAGTATGTTGTGGGATGGAAATGCCAAATACGCGATCATTAAACAAACGAAAGGCAAATATCCTGTAAGTGTTACATATTATGGGAATTTAGCCTATGATACAAGAAAAGATGAGGATAATAGTATTTTCAAATATCAAACAGAGCGTATATCTTCTTTCAACCAGATAATCATTGCGAGAAAGGTTACTGAAAAATTCTCGGTACAGATTGCACCAAGCATTTCCCATCAAAACTCAGTGAATGGATTCTATACAAAAAATGATAGTACAGGAACCGAGATCTTCAGAGAAATGAAATTTGACCATTTTGCGATGGCTGTCTCCGGAAGATATAAATTAACCCCTGTTACCTCTGTGATGGTTAACTATGACCAGCCTCTTACAAAACACAACACTAAAAACCCCAGTCCAAATTTTTCTTTCGGACTTGAGTTCAATACAAGCAACCACTCATTCCAATTGTTTATGGGTAATTATTCATCCCTTAATCAGCAAAGAAATAACCTATACAATGGAAACAGTCCTTTTGGCTATACCTTAGCAGATGGTACTAAAGTAAAAGGTGGTAAATTCCTGATCGGATTTAACATTACCAGATTGTGGAATTACTAACTAAACAATGAAGACTGGAAATCAATTCCAGGAAAAAACCAACCGCATCCCGAATAAGGCGGTTGGTTTTTCATTTGGGAATAATTTGTTTTTTATCGGTAATGAAGCTTGAATGAGCTTTTATCATTTCAGTTTGAGAGCGGCAAGCTCATACAGGTTTCATATGTATTTAATTATTTCTTCAATGGCTGTGAAAATCAGAATTTTAAAACAGAGGAATCCATCGCAAAAAATAAATACATTTAGAAGATGTTTTTTGCACTTATGAACAACGGATCCGGCAATAACACCCCGAAGCATTACCTGCTTTTGTTTTTAGCATTTGTAATTCCCTTTTCTTACTCATGTACCAATCCCGGAAAGGATCCTGAATCATTAGCCGCTAAGAATGATTCCATAGACTCCATCCTCAGAAAACCTCCCAGCAGTTTTAAAGACACGGTTAGTATTGGTTTTCCTGCTGCTGTCTTTTATAATACAGACAAACGTCAATCTGAAAAATTTATAGAAACTAATGGGAAAAAGGTGTTTGAAAGCATACAGCATGATTGCTTTTATCAGATGAAGTATTCAAGGGAAGTTTTAAACAAATACTATCCCGGTGTCAGGCTCACTGAATTGACAAATGCCAGATACCTGCAATTTAAAAAGGCTGATTCTGAATATACTATTATTGACCTGAACAACTATGAGCTTTGCGGCATGTTTATTTTTGATGGCCATAAAGCTCCGCTTCTGGTTGATATGACTAATGTTGATACTCAGCTTGGATTCTACTTCTCAAACAGATAAGGGCGCTTAAATAAGTACAAATTAAGCGAATTGCGTAAATTGCATCATGAAAATACTTCTTGTTGCCGCAACAAGGGCAGAGATAGAACCCTTTCTGCTGCATCATGGATTCCATCACCTTCCATCTAACGAAAAAAGGATCGGAAAAAATACGGTCAGGATCTTGATCAGCGGTGCGGGAATGGTAGCCACAGCATTTGCTATGGGCATGTATTTCAACAAAGAGAGTTTCGATCTTGCGATCAATGCCGGTATTGCAGGAAGCTTCGATCCGTCATTTCAGCCCGGTGATCTATGCCGGGTTAGGGAAGATATCCTCGCTGAATTCGGAGCTGAAGACGGAGAGGATTTTCTGACTTCAGATATCATTGGCCTGGGTAAAAGCACTTATCAGGCCGGTTCAATCCCAGGTTTTCCGATTTATGATCAGCTCAGAGAAGTAAAAGCAGTAACTGTTAATAAAGTACATGGAAATGAGCTTTCTATAGCTGAGTTTGTTTCAGGGTTCCATCCGCAAATT
>JBAZCD010000296.1:0-4438 GCA_041671205.1 Pedobacter sp. | reverse complement strand
TCGCTATGAAAGTTATATTATTTTCATCGTACGTGATGACCGAAAGGCAGATGTCATGTTCCAAACCAGTGATAACACCTGGCAGGCCTACAATAAATGGCCTGATACCTTCTCACTTTACGATAGTGACCCGCCTCAACAGCCACTCAGTGCGAGAACTTGGGTAAGCTTTGACCGACCTTATGGGAAATATCCTCAGGTTGTAGACCAGCCATTGTCTCAGGGATCCGGTGAGTTTTTATTATGGGAATATCCGCTGTGTTTTTGGCTCGAACAGCAGGGCTATGACGTTACCTATTGCTCCAACATTGACACCCATTCTGATCCCTCTGGTCTTGACCGTGTTAAGTGCTTTCTTTCGGTTGGGCATGATGAGTACTGGACCTTGCAGATGTTTGAGAATGTTAAAAGGGCAGTAGAACGGGGTCTGAGTGCAGCATTTTTATCGGGCAATTCATTGATGTGGGTCATTGACCTTAAACCCGGTGTTATTGTTGATACGGCAATTCTGGATGTGCCTTCAGGATTAAGCAAGGCAGGTGGTGGACGCTTACCATTAAGACCTGATGTATCAGGAGATCCCAACCGGACCATTCATCGCATTGGACGTTTCGGCGGTTTTAGTGAAGCTGAGAAGAAGCTTGGAATTATGGGGCCCTTTGCTAAGGATGACTGGCCAAATGAAAATACCCTGATCGGCGCCCGGACAATGTATCCTTTCAATGGTTCTGCTGACTGGATTGTCAGTAAGCCCGATCACTGGATTTTTGAGGGAACCGGTATGCGTAAGGGAGATAAGATTCCGGGGCTTGTTGGTTGGGAGCATCATGGCGACCCGGCTAAAATCCCTGGTTTGGAGGTTGTTGCTGAAGGTGTAACGACCAATGGTGCAGAACAAAAATCATATTATACGGCAACAGTATATCCAGGGCCTAAAGGAAACTGGGTATTTAATGCTGCAACGATCTATTGGTCGTTCGGACTTGCCCAGCCTCCCGGGATCATTACGCCAAACTCACATTTTGGCCGTCCGCATGGGGTGGATGAACGTGTACAAAAAATAACAGCTAATTTTTTAAAACGATGCGGCATTTAGCATTTTTGAAAAACGCAAGAGAAAAATAACAGGTACGAGGTATCGTTATTTTTAATACAAAGAATACACCAGAGATCATTTATTTATATTTTTATTGAGTTATTATCCATGAGATATTTTTCATCAGCCCTGAAAAGCACATACAAAAAAACTATAGGTTTTGCAATAATATGCTGTGCTGTTTTATTTTTCATTAGCAGCAAAGAAAAAGAAATTGTTGCGACAGACCTGGATGGATTAAAGGTTCCCGCGGGCTTTTCCATTGAACGTGCAGTTGATCCTTCTATGCTTTCCTATCCAATGTTTGCCTCCTTCGATGGACAGGGCAGGCTCTTTGTCTTTGAATCGGATGGCAGTTCACCAAGCAGCGGGGACATGTTGAAAAAACCTCCATATCATATCCGGCTTCTGGAGGATTCGGATGGTGATGGTATTTTTGATAAGAGCAAGATCTTTGCCGATTCCCTGACATTTCCGAAAGGCGGGGTATTCTACAAAGGCAGTCTTTATGTAAGTTCTTCCCCCGATTTGATACGCCTTACGGATACTGACAATGATGGTGTTGCAGATAAGCGGGAAGTAATCCTGACCGGTTGGGTACTGAATTCCAATGCGGCATTATTGGGCGGACCATTTATGGGTCCGGATGGATGGCTGTATTTAACCGATGCAAGACGCGGGTTTGATATTACTACTAAGGAAGGTCAGAACCTTAAAGGAGGTTCCGCACGAATCTGGAGATGCAGGCCTGATGGTTCGGGTTTGGAATCTATGGCTGGTGGTGGCTATGATAACGCGATCGAATTAGCGTTTATGCCTTCGGGTGAAACTGTTGGTACAATGACCTATTTTGTGAATCCTGAAGGTGGGATGAGAGATGCATTGATGCATTGGGTTGAAGGTGGAGTATTTCCCAAATCAGGGCCTGTAATTCAACAGGATAAATTCAAAATGACCGGGGATCTGATGCCCGTGATGACTAAAATGGCAAGGGTGGCTCCATCCGGCCTGATGCGTTACCGGGGATCTGCATTGGGCAAAGAATATAGCACCAATATTTTTAGCGCTGAATTTAATACCGGTCGTATTATGCGTCACCAGGTTAGTGCTGAAGGTGCTTCGTATAAAACTGTAGATGAGCCATTTATAACTTCTACGGTTCAGGATATTCATCTTACTGATGTGCTTGAGGATGCCGATGGAAGTATGCTGGTGCTAAATACCGGAGGATGGTTCATTTTAGGATGTCCATTGTCAAGAGTAGCTAAAATGGATGTAAATGGCGGCATATACCGGATCAGAAGAAATGGAACACCAAAAATTGCTGATCCATGGGGAAAGAAACTGAATCTCAAATCCATGCCTGTTCAGACGCTGGCGGCTACGATCAAAGACCCTCGTCTGGCAGTCCGCGACAATGTAATTGAAGGTCTGGTTGAAAAAGGTGAAGCTGCTGTTTTACCAATAAAAAATACCTTGCTTCGATCTGAAAATGAAGAGATTCGTGCTGCCGGTGTATTTGCACTTTACCGGATTGGTACAGCCAATGCGATAAAGGAGGCACGTTTAGGTCTGAACGATGCCAGCATGGTCGTGAGAACCTCCGCAGCCCGTGTTATGGGTCTTGCAAAGGATAAAACGTCAATAGATAAAATGATGGAACTGGTGCAGAAAGACAAACCTTCAGTTCGCAGGCAGGCAGCAACAGCTCTGGGACAGATTGGAGACCAGCGTGCTGTTACTGCTCTTTTAAATGCGGCTGCAACAAATAAAGATCGTTTTGTAGACCATGCTATCATCTATTCACTAATCACCCTCAGGAGTACGACACCTTTGGTCGCTGCATTAAAGAGTCCTTCTTCAAGTGTGAGAAAATCAGCGCTTATAGCCCTTGATCAAATGGATGGCTCTATTTTAAGCAAGGAAAATCTGGTTCCTTTTTTGAACAGTAGTGATCCGGAATCACGAAAAACCGGAATTTGGGTTGCTTCCCACCGTCCTGAATGGTCTGATATTGTAATCAATTTTCTTAAAGGCAGGTTAGCTGCCACAAATCTTTCAGAAGCTGATATCACAGCAGTTCGTGATCTGATGATCACCTTCAGTGAAAACAAGCCTTTACAACAGTTTTTGGGTGAGCAACTCGGAGATCAGGCAACACCGGCTGCCAGGCAGGCTTTATTGATAGATGTGATAACTCATTCTCCGGTAAAGGAGATTCCTGCTATCTGGGTTCAGCAATTGGGAAAATTGCTGAATAATGGAAGTGTGGAAATTAAATCGCAGATACTCGGACTGATCGAATCAAGAGGGATTAAGGTCTTGAATGAGCAATTGAAAATGATTGTTCAGAATCCGGGTACTTCAGCCGACTTCAGGCTGAAAGCACTCAGCTCAAAACTGCTTTCTGAGCCAAATCTTTCTGATGCGGATTTTCAGATGGTTCTCAGTTATTTAGATGGTAAAAACGAATCGCCTATCCGGCAAATGGCAGCCCGTTTGCTTGCAAAGGCAAAATTACATGATAATCAGCTTATTAAATTGGCTAAGGAGCAGGTTGCTAAAGCAGATGTTTTCCTTTTGCCAAATTTGGTGTCGGCTTTTGGAGCAGGAAAAAACGAAGAGGTCGGAGCTGCACTTGTAGCTGCTCTGGGCAGTTCAGCAGACCGCTTAGACAATCTTTCAGAGCAGGATTTGAAGTCATTACTCAATAAATATCCCCAGTCAATCAAAACTTCTGCTGAACCTTTGATTACTGCCCTGGCTGAACGGAATGCTGCCAGGCTCACAGAACTTCATGCAGTAGAGGCCCGCTTAACAAGAGGCGATGTCTCACAGGGCGCAAAACTGTTCTTTGGAAAGGCAATCTGTTCTACATGCCATGCGGTTGCTAATAAGGGTGGAAAATTTGGACCAGATCTGACAAATATTGGGCAGATCCGTTCAAGTCATGATATCCTTGAAGCTATTTTATATCCCGGCGCAAGCTTTGCCCGTGAGTATGAAACCAACAAGGTGATTACAAAATCAACTACCCATGTCGGTGTGATTAAAGAGCAATTTCCTGATGCAATTACAGTTGAAATCGGCCCGGGCATAATTGTACGTGTTCAGCGTTCTGAAATTACGGGAATTGAACCGATGAGCTTGTCGATGATGCCGCCAGGACTTGATAAACAATTAACATCAGAAGAATTGTCAGACCTGATGGCATATCTAAACTCGCTTCCCGATGGATTGGGAACGATCAGAACTAAGAATTAATAATTGATTGACCTAAATAAAAAATGAAGCTTGCATGAGCCTGCCTACAGCAGGCAGGTTCGTGCAAGCTTTATAACT
>JBAZCD010000295.1:4106-4461 GCA_041671205.1 Pedobacter sp. | reverse complement strand
TATAAGGAGGTTTGTGTGAAACATCGCTGAACTCAATCAGTTCTTCACCGATCCTGAGCGATAGGCTGTTCCTTACAAAGAATCCGGTAATTGTAGAGATATGTTCTGTTGTTTCATTTACAACGAACTCAGTATCAGTTGCTGACAGTGGCTGTGCAAGTGTAAAGGATGTGAAGTAGCCAAGGTCTTTGCTGGGTACCGGGGTAACATATTTTGTATTCTTGTCGATAAAAAATGCATATGTATGAAAGATGGCAGAGATACCTGCCGTATGAAGCCGGTCATTTATCCTCTTAAATGAGGCCCATCCGTCGGGCCACTTCTCCTTGTTGAGTTCAAAGTCGCCAAATCTGAA
>JBAZCD010000295.1:0-4096 GCA_041671205.1 Pedobacter sp. | reverse complement strand
GAAATCACCACCTCCATGATTATCTATCTGGTTGAATCCAAGGCTACTGCACATTTTTATCCAATCATCTACAGTCTCCTCATTTAAGGTACCTAAATTCATGAGGTAAGAGCCATAGCCCTCTTTATTGAGCTGAGCCCAGGCACCCCCTTTGTCGGAGAAGGGGACATCTTCCGAACCTGACATCACATTACGGATGAGAGGCAGAATATCTTTCTGAGGAACACCCAGAATTGTAACCTCCGCACCTGTCAATCCGAATTTACTATAACATGTTGCCCATAAGTTGCTCTGAAGTGCCGGCAGCTCCCTGACTCTTGTGAAAAGGTTCATCGAAAGTGCACAGGCTGCAAAAGGCTCATACGGCATCCCTTCAAGATTAAGAGGGATATTGAGAAAGGTAAGGGATTCGGCTTTCCCGCTTACTTCTGAGACCTTCAGTATTATCCTGTCTTTCTTCCTTTTTATTTTGATTGTCGCGTTGACTCCTGCATCCTGAAAATCCAGGTTAAGATTGTTGCCCTTTAAGGATACTCCTGTAACGTTGTATTCTTTTCCGTTTGTTGATACCGAGGCGCAAAATGATGTCTTCCCCGCGGCCAGGTAATCAGTGCCTGTTGATTTATCAGTGAAATGCAGGTTTTTGCCCCGACTGTCAATCTGATAGCTGAAGTAGCTGTTTTGAAATACAATATTGTTATCTGATACTGAAGAGCAGCTTTGGCCGGTCAGCAATATGAGCAATACAGGAACCAGTATAAAAGCTGGCAGGCACCTGGTTCTCGATTTTTTTTTCATGATTTTAGATGTTTTTGTTAGTAAATAGTTACATTTATTAAAACTTGAATAATTGACCAGAAAGTTTTGCTTCTCGGTCTGGTATTTATATTTAGTCCCTTTGATTTTTAATTGTTTTTAATGATATTTTCTTTTGTTTTAAATAGACCGGGATTCTACGCCCGGTCTATCAACCTAACTATCTAACATAAAAGAAAAAAACTTAATGATATAAAGGTCCAAAAGTACTGCATGAAAGGTAATCCGCATTTTCTTTATGACTTCCGAATGAATTCCATGCACTGGGGCGAAAAATTTCATCTTCACTCACATTATGCATGCATACCGGGATTCTGAGTATCGAAGCGAGTGTGATCAGGTCAGCTCCTATATGACCATAGGATATTGCACCATGATTTGCTCCCCAATTAGCCATAACAGAATAAACATCTTTAAATGGTCCAATGCCGTTAATCCTGGGAACGAACCATGTAGTTGGCCAGGTTGGATCAGTTCTTTTATCCAAAATTTTATGGATTTCATCTGGCAATTCAACGGTCCATCCTTCTGCAATTTGTAAAACCGGTCCAAGTCCTTTGACAAGATTGATCCTGTTCATTGTTACAGGCATCTGTCCAGCTGTTTTAAATTGAGATGAGAATCCTCCACCGCGAAAATATTCCAGATTGTCCGGACACCATAGAGTGTTTTCAAGGCATTTGTTTACTTCTGCCGGAGTTATCTCCCACCATGGCTTCATTGCAGGATTACCTTGTTTATCATGTTGTTGGGCCGTAGCATCTAAGGTTGTAGAACCTGAATTAATTAAATGGATAATCCCGTTCTCTGCTAGTCCAGTCAAATCCTTACCTGTCACTCGTTTTACAGCTTCATGGCTCCAATAAGTCCGAACGTCCGAGAATATCTGAGCTGTATTTGTGAGTAAATGTCCAAATAGCATGGATACGCCATTTAAACTATCATTTTCAGTTGCAAACACAAAAGCCTCTCTTATACCGTTCCAATCAAATGAAGAGTTCAAAATAGTTTCAGTAAAATCTCCGGTTGGATAAAAATCGGTCCACTGACGTTGACCCTGAAATCCTCCCACAAGTGCATTATGACCTTTTCCTTCCTCACCAAATCCCATTTTTGATAATTTAGGATTCCCAATCATCAAGTCTTTGATAATAAGAGTCATTTTCACATTAACCGCCCATTCCCAGTCTTTCCTTTTGCGATCTGAAGGATTTTTATTGGGGTCTACTCCCTCAATACAATTCTCTTTGACCCAAACCATTGCCTTCTTAAACTCTTCCTTGTCATATATTTCTTTCTCAATCCGACCTATTATTTCTATCATGTCTACAAATTCAGTCCGCATTCCAAGGTAATCCTGAAAGAAATCAGGATTTACAGTCGAACCAATTATACCCATTGAAGTATATCCAAGTGACAGATATGACTTTCCTTTCATTAGACCTACAGCTAATCCTGCCTTCACAAACCGTAATATTTTCCCCTTTACATCTTCAGGAATTGATTGATCACCTGAATCCTGAACATCTCTCCCATAAATTCCAAATGCAGGCAGTCCTTTTTGGGTATACCCAGCTAATGCTGATGCTAGATAAACTGCGCCAGGACGCTCCGTCCCATTGAATCCCCAAATTGCTTTTGGAATTAAAGGATCTGAGTCCATCACTTCTGTTCCATAGCACCAACATGATGTAACGGTCAATGATACAGTTACTCCTTCCCGTTCGAATTGATCAGCACAACGTGCAGCATCAGCTACCCCGCCAATTGTTGTCTCCGAAATAACACATTCTACTTTTTCTCCTCCTGGAAATCGAAGGTTTTCAACAATTAAATGGGCTGCAGCTTTAGCCATGCTCAGTGTTTGCTCTTCTAATGATTCCCGTATGCCTCGCTCTCTTCCATCTATCACCGGACGTATTCCAACTTTTGGTAATCGTCCTGATAATCTATTACTTATCATATTTTTGTTAATTTTTATGAATTAATATCTTCATGTTTCTGTATAAAGTATCTTAATGATTAATCGTATAATCAATTAATAAAAAAATTATCCACTCAAACTACGAATAATCAACTTCGAGTCTAAAATAATTTGGGATATTTTGGATGACTTAGCGTTATTAACACAATTCATAATAATCTTAACTGCTTCATTTGCCATTTCTTCAATGGGTTGTTTTACATAAGTTAATGGAGGATTGAATAAATTAAAACAATCTCCTCCATCAAAGCCAATAAAACCTAAATCTTCAGGAATTCGTATTTTATTCTCAGTTATGCAATATAATCCTTGTACAGAAAGTAAATTTGTTGTAAAAATTATTGCATCTATATTTTTGTTTTTAATAAATAAATCCATGCAAGCATTCGTAATTTCAGCCTTTGAATTTTTTGGATTAATTTCCATTACACTGATGTTATCAGATAAATTATATGACTTCATAGCATCCAAATAACCTCTAATCCTATCTTTCATATGAATAAGTGATAATTTGTATGCTACTATTGCTATACGCCTGAATCCATTTTTAATTAAATGAGAGGTAGCATTAAAAGTAGCCTGGTAATTGTTTAGGACGACATAGTTGGTACTGAGTTCCGGGAAAAATCTATCTACTAAAACTAACGGGATTTTATTCTGGTAAAGATTTCTAACTTGTTCGATTGTCCCTTCCGATGGCGCAATTATTAAACCGTCAACTTGTCTATTCAAGAAATTCTCTATTAATAAATCTGACTTATTAATTTCTTCATCCGAACTACCTATAATTACAATATAACCAAACTTTAAAGCTTCATTCTCGATACATCTGGCAAGATAACCAAAAAATGGGTTAGAAATATCGGCTACAATTAATCCGATAGTTTTTGTCGACCCTTTCTTTAGACTACGTGCAATCTCATTGGGCTTATAATTCAGCTCTTCTGCAATCTGTCTTATTTTCTTTGCCCTTTCCGTGCTTACTCTTATCCCTTTCCCTTTTCCTATCCCATTAAGCACTGAGGATACTACCGCCGTTGAAACACCTACCTTCTTTGCAATATCTTTTAGAGATGTTTTTTTTAACATATTCGTCTATCTATAATTATGTATTTACCTGATAGTTACATTAGAAAACGATCGCCTTTTAATTCAACATTAACTAAGATTCTTAACTCTGTCATAAAAAAAGTTTTAAATATTACTTTAATATGAAAAACAAATATATGATTAAACGTTTAACTATACAAATATTTTTTTATTTACTAAACATAAAATAATTTTTAGTCGATCCTT
>JBAZCD010000294.1:0-4461 GCA_041671205.1 Pedobacter sp. | reverse complement strand
ATAGTTTTAATTATGCTGTGGATAAAAATACTGGCAAAATAGCATTTATTAATTCTATAAATAATAGCCAAGGTTTAAAGCTTGCTGAATATCCAGTCAATAATCCTACTCCGGCCACTATTGCTTCTCAATTTGTAGCGGAATATGGAAGTTATTTTGGCTTAGCCAATCCTTCGGATGAAACAAAATTAGTTAGTGAAAAAGAAGATAAATTGGGCATGAAGCATCTTTGGTATAATCAAAAATATAAAGGCATTCCGGTATTTGCTGGACAGGTGGCTATTCATGTTAAAAAAGATTTAAATATTTCATCTGCTAATGGTCTAATAGTACCAGATGTTAATATCGATACTAATCCCCAAATATCTAAAGAAAAGGCTATTGGAAAAGCTGTAGCAGCTTGGCAGAAGCAGTTTAAAACATCAGAAGCAAAAGTTTTAAATACGGAGTTAATGATATTTAATAAAGGTATTATTGAAAATAAGGCTGATAATAAAAATTATTTGGTCTATGAAGTGGAATTAATAAAGGAACCTGTCAGACATGAATATTATTATATAGATGCACATGATGGTAGCTTAATTTATCAGATCACGGGTACTTATAATATCAACAGAAGGGTAATGGATTGTTATTACTACCCATATTCTGGCGGCCTATGCGGTTTAGATGAATCATTTTTAGGACATATTTATGGGAGATCGGAGGGACAACCAGCTAGAGGTGTTAGTCCTGAAGCTTTTTATGGTTTAACTGATGTAGATGATTTGTACAGCATTATGAATTATACTCATGATTATTTTTCGGAAAAATTTTCTAGAAACGGGGCTAATAACCAGGGAGGATTAGGTGACGGTACTTACAGTGATATAGGAAATTCTGATGGCTGGGTTTATTTAGATCCAATAGCGCTGGCTGATCCAATATTTGATTGTCCCAATGCCTTTTTTGATGGGTTTTCCATTAATTTTTGCGATGGCTTGGTAGATATTGATGTAGCTGCTCATGAATATGGACATGGAGTGGTGCATTATTCTATAACGGGTGGGCTTACTTATAGTTATGAATCAGGAGCTATTCATGAAGCTTATGCTGATATTTTTGGAGTGGGAGTAGAAGATTATGTGACTGGCAATGGAAATTGGTTGATGGGGGAAAATATAAATGTAACTGGACTCAATACTCCCATTAGAAGCTTAAATGACCCCGAAAGTGTTAATGATGGTCTTGGTCCTCAACCAGATAGATTTTATAGTGATTTTATGTATTGCGGGGATATTGATGCTGGCGGTGTTCATCATAATAGTACTATTATTTCTCACGCTGCTTATTTAATGGCCGAAGGAGGAGAGAATAATACTTGTACAGTTGAGGCTATCGGACGTAATAAAATGGAGCAAATATTTTATCGAGCACTAACAAGTTATTTTACCACTAATATAGATTTTAATGGTGCTTTTAATGCTCTAAATACTGCCTGTGCTGATTTGTATGGGTCTAGCAGCGCAACCTGTCTAGCTGCCAGCCAGGCTTTAATGTCAACAGAAATGAATCAAGGAGGAAGATGCAGCAGCTTCGAGCGAGTAATTCCTGGCTGTGGTGACACTACTTCACCGGAAATTACCGGACAGAATCCGGCTGATGATTCTGATGGTGCAGCTAGAAATACAAATATATCTTTCGAGATTAATGATAATAATGCTGGTATAAAATCAGCAAGTATTCATGTTACAATAAATGGCGACGATGTTGTTGTTGATAGCAATTTTCAGTCCGGCTATTCAGTAACAATGACTCCTAATGATTCTAATGGTTATAATGCCAGTATTAATCCTGATGAAATTTTTGATAATAACGAAGAAGTTACAGTTGAAGTTGAAGCTGCTGACAATAATGATAATTCAGTGTCTACAAGCTGGTCTTTTATAGTTGTAGATTTGCCGATTGATCCGAAAATCTTAACTACTTCTGGCCCGGGAGAAATTACTAGATTGCAGGCCTATGACAGACAAGGAAATGCTATTGGTTCGGAAATACAAGATATTTTTCCAGATTCTTATTTAGGTGGAGCCGGTATTATTCCCATTGATGCCAATAATAATGGTATTAAAGATCAAATGGTGGTTTTTGCTTCTAATAATGGAGGGCCCCAGGCTAGAGTATTTGGTTTAAAGGAAGATGGCAGTATGAGTTTCTTGGGGCAAATGTTTGTTTTTGATAGTAGCATACGTGATGGGCTTTCTATGACATCAGGAGATTTTGATGGTGATGGTTACCAAGATGATGTGGCTGCTTGCTTAACAGGCGATAGGACACCCAATGTTAAAATATATAAGGATGCAACTGGTATTGATAATTGGGAAAAGATTGGTGATTTTACAGCTCCCTTTAGTAGTGTCGGTTGTAATGTAGGGACATTTCAATATGATAACGGTCCTCTCGAAATATTAGTAGCTCCTAATCATGGACCGGCTGATCCCTATGTTTACATTTTTACAGTTGGCGGAACCTTAAAAGAATATTTTCCAGCTTATGGCGAAGGAGTTACCAATGGATTAACGCCCTCAGGCATTGAAGATAGAATATATACTACCCCCAATAATGGCTCATCACACATTATGGCCTATGACAGAAATGGAAATAGAAAAAACTTTTGGTGGGCTTACGAAGAACATGTTCGGGGAGATTTTAAAAACGTACCTGGAGATATAGATTTAGATGGTAAAGATGAAATATTAATTTCACCTATTGGCTCTAACGGACCGCAAGTACTTGCATTTGAGCCAACTGGCAAATGGAGAACTTGGCCTAATTTCTTTGCTTTTGGCGACGAAACATTACGCAATGGTGTAGGAATTGCAGTAATTGATAATTTCCATGGATTAAATTAATACGAAATCCAATAAAATTAGTAGTATAGTAGTAGGTTGGATTGAGTTAATACGAAACCCAACAAAATTAAAAAATACTATTAATCGAATAAAAAATAGATTATAATAGAAATAATAAAAATAAAATAATAAAATAACAAAAAATATGCAAGAAACTTTGCCATCAAAGCCAAAAAAATCAAGAAAAAAATTATGGATTACACTGGGAATTGTTGGATTTATTGCAATTTTTCTTTTAATTGGACTATTTATAATCGGCTTAGTTGTAGCTAATAGATATGGCAGTTCTTCAAGTGATTATGGTTATGGGAGTAGTAGCTATGGTTTATCATCTCTTGATTCGTTAAGTCCCAGCGAATCTGAATTAACAACACCCCTATCTAAAGAAAAATCAGAAAGTAGCATTGAAGAATCTACTCCTAATACAGCAGCAGGTAGTGCCGATTCTAGCGAAGGAGAATTAACGGAACAAAAAGTAATTAAGACTGGTAATGTAAGTTTACAAGTGGAAAAAGCGGAAAGTTCCGTAACTAGTCTTACTAACCTAGCTAAATCTAAGGGTGGTTTTGTATTGTCATCATCCTTATATACCGGTTCTGATGAAACGCAATCTGGAACCGTTACTTTAAAAGTTCCTGTTACAAAATATGAAGAAACCATGAATGAAATAAAAAAGTTAGGTGATGTGCAGGGAGAAACTTCTTCAGGGCAAGACGTAACAGAGCAATATGCAGATTTACAAGCACAACTTAAGAATTATAAGGCTGAAGAAGCACAATATTTGGAAATATTAAAGAAAGCCTCAACTGTTGAGGATATTCTAAAAGTCACAGAAAAATTATCTATTGTTCGAGGCTACATAGAGGTAGCAGAGGGCAGGCTTAAATATTTAGAGAGCCAAACTGATATGTCGACTATTACCGTTTCTTTAAGTGAAGAAACCAGAATAGATATTCCAACCAAGGAATGGCAGCCTTACGAGACGCTAAAACAAGCTTTCAGAACTTGGATTATATTTTTGCAAGGATTAGTTAATGTTTTTATCTGGTTAATTATTTTCCTTGGACCAGTAATTGTGTTAATATGGATTATAGTGAAGTTGATCATAAGAAGAGTTAGAAAGAAAAAGTCTGAATCTTAATTATTAATTTCTCCCCTTTAATAAAGAGGGGAAATAACAAAAACCCATGTCCAAATGTTCAAAATGTGGGACTGATATTAAAGAGGGAAGCGGTTTCTGCAGTAAATGTGGAAATAAAATAGAAGCAGAATCTAAATCCCCAAATCAGTCTCAAACACAAACAAAAACACAGACACAAACTTCAAGTACGACTTCATCTGTTGCGTCAGCTCAAACGGAGACACCAAAAAAGAAAAAGTCTACCGGAGTAAAGGTATTATTAGGATGCCTAATTGCTTTTGTAGTTGTTGCTGTTGTTGGCGGAATTGTTGGTTATATTTTAATTAAGAAAGGGGTAGAAAAAGCGCAAGATGAAATCAAAAAAGCAGAAGAAGGCTGGTCAGATGAAGTTGAAGGATTAAAAGAATTAGAAAATATTGGGGAAGATAT
>JBAZCD010000293.1:0-4477 GCA_041671205.1 Pedobacter sp. | reverse complement strand
CTAACCAGATACTTTTGGGGCACTTTATAAAAATCCGGGTCACCCAGATGGGTCGCCCTGTCGGCATACACTCTGCGCTCAGCCTCAACCATTACCTGAACTGTTGAATCCGAGTTGTGTCCCCATCTCTTTAGTGGGTAATCCTCAACAGAATTTAACAGCTGCAACAATGCTATTCCACCGCTTGATGTTGGCGGCATGGTAATTACTTTGTATTCCTTATAATTCCCAACAAGAGGTTCACGCCATTGCGACTGATAGTTCTTCAGATCTTCCTTACTGATTAAACCGCCGCCACCTGCCATTTCAGCTTCGATATGATCTGCCACCTCACCGGCGTAGAACCCTTCACGGCCTTTATCCCTGATCAGCTCCAGGGTTCTGGCAAGATCTTTCTGAACCCAGACATCACCTTTAGCCCATTTATCTTTAATAAAATATGATTTACCCGGATTGAACTTTTTGAGTCCCTCCTGTATTATTATATAATCTTCTGCCTGATCTTCTGTTACAGGGAAGCCATTTCTGGCTAGATCCAATGCAGGCTGCACGACTTCAGCCCAGCTCAATTTTCCAAACTTTTCATGCGCCTTCACCATTCCGTCAACACTACCCGGAACACCTGCAGCGAGATGTCCATATAAGCTTTTATCTGTAATTACTTTACCCTCAGAATCCAGGTACATGTCGCGGCTTGCTTTACCCGGAGCTTTTTCACGAAAATCAAGGGTTGCCAGCTCACCTCCTGCCGAACGATAAACCATGAATCCGCCTCCGCCTAAATTTCCTGCCTCGGGATAAACTACGGCAAGGGCGAACTGCACTGCAACAGCAGCATCTACCGCATTTCCACCTTTTTTGAGGATATCCAAACCTACTTTTGAAGCAGAAGGATGTGCTGAGACCACCATCCCGTTTCTATATTCACCGCTATTATTTTTGGATAGGTGCCCGCCAACACAGGCGCTGAGCAAGACAGTCATGACCATCAAACCCGCTATTCCTCTTGAAAATCTAATCTTCTTATGTCTATGCATTACTGTATATTTTAGCTATCTGTGCCTTGTACTTCTGTAAAATTACCTTCCTTTTCAGACTCAGCTTTGGAGTAAGTTCTCCACCGTCAATACTCCAGTCATTAGTCAGCAATTCAAACTTTTTAACCTGCTCCCAATGACCAAAATCCTTATTGAAATGATCAACAACCGATTGTATTTTATCAATAACCTTCTGATTTTTCACCATTTCCTCATTATTGGAATAGGGTATCCCTGCTCTGGCACACCAGGCTGATAATGCCGGAAAATTAGGAAGAATTAAAGCGGCTGGAAAGCGTTCATTTTCTCCGATTACGATCATCTGTTCTATATATGGAGATTCCTTAAATTTATTTTCAAGGATTTGAGGAGCTATATATTTTCCACCGGCAGTTTTAAATATTTCTTTTTTACGGTCAGTTATTCTGAGGTATTCACCCTCAACCAATTCCCCGATATCCCCGGTATGAAAAAACCCATCTTTATCGATCACTTCATCACTAAGATCCTGCCGGTTGTAATATCCTTTCATCACGTTAGGGCCTTTACATAATATTTCGCCATCCTCTGCAATTTTAATTTCTACGTCTTTGATTGCTTTTCCAACGGTAGTGAATTTTGCGGCACCTTCACCAAGTCCGTTAACCGCAATTACCGGCGATGTTTCAGTAAGGCCATACCCTTCCAGAACCGGCATTCCGGCGGCCCAGAAAACCCGTGCCAGGCGTGGTTGCAGAGCAGCCCCTCCCGAAACAACAGCAAGAATATTGCCCCCTAAAGCATCCCGCCATTTATTGAAGATCAGCTTATTGGCAATCTTCAGCTGAAATTCATACCAGGGCCCGTTTGCCCCGTTCATTTCATACCTGAGTCCGAGGTTTAATGCCCAGAAGAATAATTGCTTCTTTACTCCTGTAAGCTCAGATCCTTTGGCTACGATGCGGTCATACACTTTTTCCAGCAAACGGGGAACGGTAGTAAAGCCATGCGGTTTAACCTCTACCAGATCAGCTGCAATGGTATCCATACTTTGTGCATAATAAACCGAGATTCCAAGATAGAAGTACATATAGAGTACCATCCTCTCAAAAACATGTGAGAGCGGGAGAAAACTCAGCGCTTTGGTAAAGGCTTTCGGATACAATACAGAGGAGGCGATTACATTACTCACCAGATTGCTATGTGTCAGCATTACTCCTTTTGGAGTTCCGGTTGTACCCGAAGTATAAATCAGGGTTAGCAGATCATCCGGAAGAATACAATCGCGATAAACCTGAAGATTTACAGACTCAGCACGGTCACCGATCTCAATCAATTCAAGCCAGTGAGGCACCCCATCAATTTTATCGAAACTGTAGATCTTAAAATCAATATCTTCTGTTGTTCTTACATTGTTCAGTTTTTCATACAGATTTACCTCAGAAACAAACACAATCTTTACATCGGCATCCCGCAAAATAAATTTAATGTCACTTTCTGCAAGCGTAGGATACATCGGTACCTGGGTTGCCCCGATCTGCATGATCCCAAAATCGCAAATATTCCACTCAGGACGATTTGCCGACATAATTGCAACTTTATCATCCTTCTTAATTCCTGAAGCAATCAAACCGCAGCTAACTGAATCTACCTGAGCAACAAATTTTTCAGTAGAATACTTATTCCAGGTACCATTCTGTTTCGCTGCAACCATATCTTCCTTAGGATACTTTTCAAGCGAATGCCTCAAAAGATCAAAAATTCGGGTTATTTCTGCCATATCATCTATTCTTTTTACAATTGTAATTTAGCAAAATAGCTAAAATTAAGAGGAGTATGAATAAGAATAAATTAAGTTCCCGACCTGAAATATCCGCATGCTAACGTATTATTCAGGATCTCAATTATTTTAAATTTCTTTCAGGGAAAAAGCCTCCTTGGCATTGTATTTGAAAATACTTACCTTATTAAATTATAACTATGAAAAAGCTATTACTACTTTGTTTAACTGCAGGATTTATTTTTCTTGCCAATTCAAACGCACAGGCACAAACCTATGAGAATGCCATCGGGGTAAGACTGGGGTCTTATAATGGAGTTAACTTCAAAACATTTTTAAACACAAATAAGGCCCTTGATCTGAATCTGTCTTTCAGAAACAACAATGATTTCAAACGAGTGTTCTTTACCGGCTTATACGAAGTTCATAACCCAATAGCGGGCGCACCGGGATTACTCTGGTATTATGGAGGTGGTGGAAGTATAGGGTCTTACAAATACAGAGACTTTGAAGGTGATCTGTTCTTAAGTGCTGATGGAGTTCTTGGTTTAGATTACAAAATAGAGGGTGCACCTCTGAATCTTGCAATTGACTGGAGACCGCGTTTGGAACTTACCCCGGATACATATTTCGGAACAGGAGATGTGGGTCTGGCAATAAGGCTTACCTTTTAAATAAAAAGAGGCTCTTTAGATATATTACAGAACCCCAAAATAGTGTCTGACTTTTGGGGTGCACTGTATTTTTCAGGCAGCCTCTTTTGTCATTTAATTAATTTGATTTGCCGGTTTGTCATCTATCAACTTCTTTAAGCTTTATCCTTTTAGCTCAAAACTGATTATCAGGTAAGTTCGGCACTTATTATCTTTAACCATCTTTTCCTTACCACAAGCTGTGAAGAACCGGCATTTTCTATCGCAGAAATTCTAAACTTATGATTTGGATTTCCGGATAAAGTAATTTCCTTGGTATACAATAAACCATCACGATTGATTAACATATTAAGCTTATCTCCGGCATGCTTATTTGCAATAAATTTCTCTAATTCAGCCAATCTGGGGTCTGAAATATTATTGATCCTGACATTATCAATCGCTAATATTTCATCATTAACATTCAGGCCTCCTGTCCAGGCCGGACTCTGGCGACTTACATTAATTATCATAATTTTACCATCTTTCAAAGCGGTTACAGCTCCCAGATAAGAGTCGTTTCCTCCTGCCGAGTCGTCTATTAACTCCAGGCCGGCATATCCCAGATATTTATTATAATCAATGGTCTCTACACCGTTTATATAAGCGGCATAAATATCATCAAATGACCTGCCTGAAATCTTTTCAATCATTGCTTTGAACTCGGCATCAGTATAACCGCGTCCCTTTTTTGTGTAATATTCATCATACATCGCCTTCATCACTTCATCAAGACCAAATTTTCCGTGGCTTGAATGAATAATTTCCAGATCCATAGCCAATGCCACCAAAGCTCCTTTACTATAGTATGAAATGGTGGAATTGGCAGAATTCTCATTCGGCCGGTACTGCTTGATCCAGGCATCAAAACTTGATTCGCTGACCGGCTGAATACGATTTCCCGGCTGGTTCTCTACAGAGCTGATCAATGTTGCCAGTCCCATTAAATACCGTTCCGGACTCTGAAGCCCTGCACGCTTGGTGAAGAT
>JBAZCD010000292.1:0-4490 GCA_041671205.1 Pedobacter sp. | reverse complement strand
TTTAATAACACCTTCCGGTACAAAGACTTTGACTTGTCCGTTGAAATGTATGGAAGTTTAGGTAAAAAAGTCAATACAGATTATATCGATTCTTTTGTTGGAACTGGAACATGGATTAGGCATCGTGGAACAAACGTGCAATCATTTTTTAAAGACAGGTGGTCACATACTAATCAAACCAGCAAATTACCCAGTGCTCTTGGAGGTACTTATGTTAATCAAGCAGTATTTTCTGATTTCTATATGGAAGATGGAAGTTTTATACGCTGTCGTGATATTACAATAGGCTATGCAGTACCTTTTCAGAAACACACTTTTGTATCAGCCTTAAGGTTGAACCTGAGTGTTCAAAATGCATTCGTACTTACCAAATACAGAGGTTTAGATCCTGAGCTTCGTAATTTTATGTCATACCCGAATCCACTCTCTATTGTATTTGGCATAAAGGCTTCTTTCTGAAACAAATGAAAGAGTTAGGCTGATAGATTTGTAATTAATAATTAATAAAAAATAAAATTATGAAACGATCAAAATTCTATATAAGGGTTAAGCGGTTATTGGCTATTTTCTCTGTATTAATTACTTCTTATTCGTGCGAAAAAGATTTGAACCAGGTAGTTTACGATAAACTTTCTACAAGCACATTCTTTAAAACTGCCGATGATGCTAAAGCGGCTGTAACGGCTTCTTACAGGGGCATGGCCTCGTTCTGGAGCAATAATAGAGGAACCCAAAGACTGGATGCATTAGCGACTGATGAAGGGATAGCTGTTCGTCCCAATGTGGAAGGCTATACAGAGCTTAATGAATTAAATTTGTTTGAAGATTTTACCAGAGGCATCATTTTTAACGCTTATTTTAATTTAATGCCTGTTATTACTGAAATTACGATCAATATGGATAAAATCTCGGCTATTACCATGGATGAAAATCTGAAGGCGAGATTAATTGCAGAATTAACAGGGTTAAGGGCGATTTATTCCTACCAAATTTTAAATCTTTACGGCGCTATGACGATTCCCATTGATCCCAAAATAGCTGCTGATCCTGCTGCCGAATTTGTTCCACGTCCAACAACAGCAGCAATGGTTACCCAGATTGAAAGCGATTATAAAGCTGCTGCCGCTGTTTTACCCCCTCGTTTTACAGGGAATGATTATGGCCGGATTTCTAAAGCAGCTTGTCTTACCGGATTGATGAAGCTTTATATGCATGAGAAAAGATGGAGTGATGCGGTTACTGTTGGCAATCAAATCAAAGGTTTAGGGTATTCGTTAATGCCCGATTACGACGGAAATTTTACCCTTAAAAACAAAGGAGGCAACAACGAAATTATTCTTGCTGTTCCGGCACGTCCTGATTTGAATGGCAATCTTTGGCTGCAAACGGCATTACCTGAAACTTACAGGGATCCATCCGGTCAATCAACACAAGCCTCAGCTTCTGATGTCTTTAGAATGCCATGGAAAACCTTTGACAAGTTTGATGCTTCAGACCTTCGGGCAAAAAGGCTCTTGGCTAAATATCCAACAGTTGGTGGAGTGATCTATGATGTTCGGGCACATCCTGAATATCCAAAAAATATTGGGGCAGTCGTTATGAAATATGGTCTGGACCCGGCAGCAATAGGTGCATTGCATGGTATAGACATGGTTGTCTGCAGATACGCAGACGTATTACTTCTTTTGGCAGAAGCGATCAATGAAACACAGGGGCCGACTGCAGAGGCTTATTCACTAATCAATGAAGTTCGAAAACGGGCCGGTTTGAATGACTTAATCGCAGGACTGACTAAAGACCAATTTAGAAACAAGCTGATGGATGAACGTTTATTTGAATTGTGGTGCGAAGGAGTCCGGAGAGAAGATCTGATCCGGTGGGGAACTTTTATAAAACGAGCTATTGATGATGGATCTGTTTATGCAAAACCTGAGTTTGTTCTATATCCATTACCAAGGCAAGTAATCTCAGAATCTGGTGGAATCATTAAGCAGAATCCCGGATATTAAAGATAAGCAATAAGTAAATATTTTTTTAGGATCAGGGCAAAGGTTGAAAATAGTTTAACCTTGCCTTGATTATATTTTTATATAGATACTCCCTGTAAGTTTCAATACATGTATTCTTATTATTCGATAATTGACGCTAATAGATGATAGTCAAACGAATATAAGTATGTAACTGGATCACATCGGTAAACTTATTATTCTCCGGATTGCCAGTGCTGTTTTTCTCTTGCCTGAGAGATTTTTGACATCCACATAGTTCCAACTTCCAAAAATCCATACTATTTTCTGGTGTCTGGAGAACAAAAAAACTTTGAAAAGACTGATACGACCAGGGTAAAACCTCAAAAAGGGATTATATAGAAAAGGGCATCTTTATTTCCAGCTTATAATGAATTAAAAAGGACTTAAAAACAATTTCCAAAGATAGTTGAAAGATTAAAAACATCTATATATTTGTTGTATCAATAATATGGGTATGTATATATAAGATAAAAATATTAACTATACTGAAAGTGGTCAACAGTACAAATGGATAAGGATCATTTTTTTATAAACTAGTCTGGGAAAGGTATTGCAGCAATATCGAAGGAGAATAACTATGAGATGATATGTTTACTTAATCAAAATAGAGATGATAAATTTAAAATTATTATGAGTAAAGAACTATTAATGCTAGTAGTGTTTTTCGCGTTTTCATCTCTGTGTTTTGGCCAATCCAAAATTGACATGAAGGATGTCAATGCGATGAACGCAAGATTTAATGGTACCCTACGGAATAACCCAGCCAATCCCAACTATTTTACTGACAACAGCGGGAAAGCTGTCTATTTGACCGGTTCTCACACCTGGGCAGTTTTGCAGGAGATCAGTTCCGATCCCAATCCGGTTGAGATTTTCGATTACAAAGCCTATTTGGATATGATGGAAAGCCACAACCATAACTTTCTTCGTTTTTGGTATTTTGAACAACCCAGTAAAGCATGCTGGTCAGATGGGCCCACCTATTTCGACCCACTTCCTTACCAGAGGTCAGGTACAGGAATGGCCCTTGATGGATTGCCGAAGTTTGATCTTGAAAAATGGAACGAAGTCTTCTTTACCCGTTTGCGGTCCCGTTTGATTGAAGCTGGAAACAAGGGTATTTATGTGTCTGTAATGCTATTTCAGGGCTTCAGCATGAATATCCACAGAAATCCGAAAAGCGATCCGTGGATTACCAACCCTTACAATCCAAAGAACAATATTAAAGGCATTGGTGCGGCCGATAGTATCCCTGATGATGATGTTCACGCCACGGTACACAGTTTGAAAAATACCGAACTTCTGAAAGTTCAGGAAAAATATGTAGCCAAAATTATTGAGACGGTCAATGACCTTGACAACGTCCTGTATGAGATTATCAATGAAGGTGGCGCTACAGACTGGCAACATCATATGATTGATTTTATCCATAATTATGAGAAGAAAATGTCAAAGCAACATGCAGTTGGCATGACAGCCAGGATTTCGAGTGACTTTCATAACTTCATGCTTTACGAAAGTAAAGCAGACTGGGTTTCACCGCGAAACACAGCTATGGAAAATTACAGGGAAAATCCTCCAGCTAGCAAATATAATAAAGTGATAGTACCCGATACCGACCATTTATGGGGGCATGGCGGAAATTATAAATGGGTCTGGAAAAGTTTTACCCGTGGGTTGAACCCCATTTTTATGGATGCATGGGGGCCGCTTGGCTTTAAAACCGAACAATTTCCAAAGATGCTTTTACAAGGTGGTATTTGGAAAGATACAAGGGATTATCCAGATTGGGAGCCAATACGACAGAATTTGGGTTATACAAAAGTCTATGCCGACAAAATTGACCTTGCGAACATGTTTCCACATGATGAATTGGCTACAACTGGTTATTGTTTGGCAAACCCTGGGAATGAATATCTGGTCTATTTTCCAGAAGGTGGAAATGCTGTTTTAGATCTTACGAGGGCTCCCGGCAAATACAGTGTTGAATGGTTTTTCCCTTTACTAAACCTGACCCTGACTGGAGAAACATATATGAAAGGTGGAAAGTTAGAAGATTTCATTTCCCCCTTTACCGGTGATGCCGTACTTTATATCAAAAAAAGAGAATAGTAATCATTTAAACTTATCGATATGCATACTAAATCAATTAACTGTTTATTCGTGCTTACCGCAGTATTTTTTCTGACTGTAACGCCTTTTGCTTCGTATTGCGCCGAAAAGGGAAATAGTAAAACCAATGACGGTTCTGAAATCTATACACCTCAGCCAAAGCCCCAGCCCCGTATCAACGGTCCGTTGGTTTATGGTTGTCGCCCGGGGCACCCTTTCCTTTATCGGATCCCATGTCAGGGAGAACGTCCAATCAACTTCAAAGTGAAGGGATTACCTCCTGAATTAAAACTTGACCCTTTAACCGGGATTATTACAGGCACAGTTCCCGCAAAAGGAGAATATGAT
>JBAZCD010000291.1:0-4491 GCA_041671205.1 Pedobacter sp. | reverse complement strand
AGATCAGACTTACAATTCAAAAGACCTAATCTCGTTGATTCCAAACTGGCGTTGAAGGTTCTGGCTGCCTCACTATTTCCAATCACTTTACCTGCAATGGGGTTCCACTTAGTATTAACAACCCAGATATGAGTTGAAAATTCTTTTCGTTTGCCATTTATCGTTAGTCTGCAATAAATTGGATGTTCACCCTTAGAATTCTCCTTTAACCGGATAATATAAAATTTGATGGAGAATGTGTTACGGTTTGACTTTAATTCCATGTGCTTTTTTCGATTAGTCATCCTATATAAGATACGATATAACTAATTAAGAAACAAATATTTAAACGTAAATCGGTGACTTTTATTCAGTTCAAAAAAGGACACCAGTAAGACACTTTATTTTGGAGAAATATGATGAAAATGAAGGAGTCTAAAATTGATAAAACCCACTAGACGTTAATTCTAATGGGTTTTGTTACTATTCGTTGTTTAACTAGCGGAGAGGGTGGGATTCGAACCCACGGTACCATTGCTGGTACACGAACTTTCCAAGCTCGCTCGTTCGGCCACTCTGACACCTCTCCAATTTCTTGGGGCCTAATTGTTATTCTTCTGCCCGGCCAACAGAGATTAGTCCTTCGGACTGACACCTCTCCGTATCTGCAGCCTTTCCTTTCAGAAGGGATGCAAAAGTATCAAATTTCTGTAAATATTACAGGGTTTTGCAAATTTTAGATCAAGACAGGATGTTTGAACCTTCATTTCTTACTGGAATAATCCCGCATTTTCAATATGTTTGCAGAATAATTCATATTTACCAGCAAACCATAATTAATGCTGAATCTCGAAGAGATTAAAAAGCCCATCGCCGCAGAACTTGAAACTTTCGAAGCAAAGTTCAAAGCGTCTATGCAGAGCTCTGTTCCGCTTCTTGATCGCATTACTCATTACATCGTCAAGCGAAAAGGTAAGCAGATTCGACCAATGTTTGTGTTCCTCTCGGCGAGTCTTTGTGGCGGAATTACAGAAGCAACCTATCGTGGTGCAGCACTAGTTGAATTATTACATACTGCTACCCTGGTCCATGATGATGTGGTCGACAATTCATACGAGCGCCGCGGATTCTTTTCGGTCAATGCTTTATGGAAAAATAAGATTGCAGTTCTGGTAGGTGATTTTCTCCTATCCAAAGGGCTTTTACTTTCGATCAATAATGGTGATTTCGGATTACTCAAGATCGTATCTGATGCTGTAAAGCAAATGAGTGAGGGTGAATTATTGCAGATTGAGAAGGCCCGCCGACTGGATATAGATGAAGCCGTATATTATGAAGTAATTCGTCAGAAAACAGCCTCATTAATTGCATCATGCTGTTCATGTGGCGCGGCTTCTGCAGGTGCTGATGCTGAAATTGTCGAAAAAATGCGACTGTTCGGCGAAAAAGTAGGCATTGCATTCCAGATTAAGGATGATCTCTTTGATTTTGGAACAGATGATGTCGGTAAACCTCTTGGAATCGACATTAAAGAAAAAAAGATTACACTTCCCCTGATCTATGCTTTGAATAAAGCAAGCAGTTCTGAAAAAAGAAGAATCATTAACCTGGTAAAGAATCATAATGAGGAGTCGGATAAGGTTTCTGAAGTCATTGATTTTGTTCGTAACAGCGGGGGACTCGATTATGCCCGAAGCCGTATGGATGCCTATCAACAGGAAGCCTTCACAATTTTAAATGATTTGCCAGAGCACGAATCGCGCGATTCCCTGCAGCAACTTGTTCGGTTTACTACTGAGCGTAAAAAATAATCATGTCAAACGAAATTATATTTTTCGGCAGTTTTCTGCTTTTTATTGTTTTGATGCTGGCCATCGATCTTGGTCTTTTTAACAAGAAGGACCATAAGGTTAGTATGAAAGAAGCGGCCGTTATGAGTTTTATCTGGGTAAGTTTTGCCATAGGTTTTTATTTCCTGCTGCTTACTGAAGGTGAAATATTACACGATATCACCAGTTTTGCCAAACTGCAGGAAGTAACTATCAAACACCTTCATAATATTACGCTCATCCCCGGTAATTTTGCAGAGAGCCTCGCGGTTTATAAACAGAATCTTGCACTCGAATTCCTTACAGGTTATGTGATCGAATATGCTCTCTCGGTTGATAATATCTTCGTAATGGTGCTTATTTTCTCGGCTTTTGGGGTAGATGAACGATATTATCACCGGGTATTGTTCTGGGGTATCATCGGCGCAGTTTTGATGCGTTTCCTGTTTATTTTTCTGGGCTCTACTCTGATCAATGAGTTTGGATGGATCCTGTATATTTTTGGGGCATTCCTGGTATATACCGGTATTGGTATGTTTCTGAGCAGAGATGAGGAGGAAACGATCGATACTGAGAACCATAAGGTCGTCCGTTTTGCTTCCAAATATTTCTCTGTTTATCCGGAATACACAGGCAATAAATTCTTTATCAAAGTAGATGGCAAAAAGCTGGTCACCCCGCTCTTTATCGTTCTGCTGATTGTAGAATTTACCGATCTTATTTTTGCAGTTGATTCAATTCCGGCCATTTTTGCGGTTACCAAAGACCCATACATCGTATTTTTTTCGAACATATTTGCCATTCTGGGCTTAAGATCCATGTTTTTCCTGCTGGTTAATGTGATCCATAAATTCCATTATCTAAAAGTAGGACTATCTTTTCTGCTTGTATTTATCGGCATCAAAATGCTTGCACACCACTGGTTAAGTGCCTGGGGATTCACTACAATGCATTCCCTGTTCGTCATATTATTTATCCTGACGGCAAGTATTGTGGCATCTCTGATGTTCCCCAGGAAGGGGAATAAGGAGTAAGGAACAAGGATTTGGGGAAATCTCAAACAGGAATTGAAACGAGGGATTTATTGTGTTGTCAGTTACCTGTTATCATTTAAATTGTGCTGAATGTCAAATGAGGATTTAATGTCTTTAATCTTTGCTCCTTGCTCTTTAATCTCATAGCTAAATCTCAAGCGAACCAGAATTTAATCTTGATACTTACTACCTGATACTTGCTACTTCTTACAGCATTTTTAGTATATCATCTACATAAGCCCGGTCATTAGCCAGACGCGGCACTTTATGCTGGCCGCCAAGTTTTCCGCGGTTCTTCATCCAGTGATAGAATGTTCCATCCGGGGCCAGATGGACTAATGGGCGGCGTAATGCCATATCTTTATATCGTTTGGCATCATAATCTGAATTCACCTCTCTTAATGTTTGATCAAGAAGATCGGTGAATCGTTCGATATCATCGGGTTTTTGCTCAAATTCGATGATCCATTCATGTCCGCCGACCTCGTCTCCATCAAAATAGATCGGGCAGGCGGTATAATCCCGAATAATAGCATGGGTCTTGAGGCAGGCTCTTGCAAGGCCTTTTTCAGCATTATCAATGATCAGTTCTTCACCGAAAGCATTGATGAAATGTTTGGTGCGGCCGGTGATCTGAATACGATGCGGCGAGAGCGAGGTAAACTTGATCGTATCGCCGATCATGTATCGCCACAATCCGGCATTAGTTGAAATGATCAGTGCATAATTTTTATTCAGCTGCACCTGATCAAGGCGGAGGGTTTTTGGGTTCTCTGAATGCAGATCCTCCATCGGAAGGAATTCATAATAGATCCCATAATCCAGCATCAGCAACATTTCTTCAGAATTTGGCTGATCTTGTATCCCGAAAAATCCCTCGGAAGCATTATAGGTCTCCAGGTAATACATGTCATCAGAAGGGATGAGCTTTTTAAACTGTTCACGGTAAGGATTGAAATTTACTGCGCCATGGAAGTAGAATTCCAGATTAGGCCATACCTCCAGTAAATTATTTTTGCCTGTGATTTCCAGTATCCTTTTTGCCAGGACTAAATTCCAGGTAGGAACTCCTGAAATATTAGTGACGTTCACATCAATGGTTGCTCTTGCCATTTTCTCCACCTTTTCTTCAAAATTGTCCATTAAAGCGATCGACATATCCGGAGTTCGGTAGAATTCGGCCCAGAATGGTAAATTTTTGATCAGCACGGCAGACAGATCGCCAAAACAGGAATCAGCATTCAGTTGATTAATCTGATGACTTCCGCCCAATACCAGGCATTTTCCGGTAAAGATCCTTGCATCGGGCCGGTTATTGCAATACATGGAAAGAAGGTCCTTGCCTCCTTTAAAATGGCACTCTTCAAGTGCTTCTTCGCTTACAGGGATGAATTTACTCCGGTCGTTGGTGGTGCCTGATGATTTCGCAAACCATTTGATTTCTGAAGGCCAGAGCACATTCTGCGCACCACTGAGCATTTTTTCAATATATGGTTTCAGACTGTCATAGGTTTGTATAGGCACCTTTTCTTTAAATTGTTCCTGATTATAAATTGATGAATAACCATACTTTTTACCCCATTCGGTATGTTCTGCAGTTGAAATAAGAGTCTGAAACCATTCATCCTGAACATCATAGGGATATTTTA
>JBAZCD010000290.1:0-4497 GCA_041671205.1 Pedobacter sp. | reverse complement strand
CCACTAATCAGGTAATGCCGCCGATCGGTTTTAATGATATCAGGCTGTATGGAGAATCTCAGAATTGTAGAACGAATGATTACATAATTACCACTCTGACGGTAATCCGCCCGACCCTGAAAGAGCCTGTCGAGAATATTCCGCACTGTTTCATTCTTAAGGTTCAGCGAAACCAGGCTATCGGGGTTAACAACCGTACCGCCATAAGAAAAGATAAAGTTTGCTCTTCTGCTGATTTGATTCAGCACTTCCCCCAGCGGCTGCTTTTCTGCTGCAATGGAAATACGCCGGTATAACTGGGGAATAGCAGGAGAATGCTGTGCCTTCAAACCCGGGCTGCAGAATAAATAAAAAATGAGCAGTAAATACCTCAGTTTCATCGATCAGCACTATTTTAGAATGATCTTTCCATCTTCTCTGATCACACTTACGCCAAGTGTCTCTGAAATAATATGAAGGATCGTATCCAGCGATTCATCTTTGAATGTGGTATTCAGTGTCAGATCACGCAGTTCGGGCCTGTCAATAATAATAGTACTCTGATAAGCCTCATTCAATATTTCAACCACTCTCCAAAGCGGAGTATTATCAGCCACGAAAACCTTTGTACGGTAGTAATTATACAGCTGATCTTTACTTGGTCCCTTTTGAAGAATGGCATCAGCCCCTTTAATCATTACTTTTTCGCCCTTTCTTAATTCGACCAGCTGATCATTCATACCAACCTGAACCACTCCGCTTTCGACAATCACTTCCGTCAGTTCTTCATTCTTTTTGACATTGAATGATGTGCCCAATACCCGGATACTCACCCGATCGGCTTCAATAATAAATGGCCTGGTTTTATCCGGACTTACATCAAAGAAAACCTCTCCCTGTTCCAGCCGAACATTGCGTATACTCCCTTTAAAATTCCTTTTATAAGATAAAACAGCATTTTTATTCAATGTTACTTCAGAACCATCGGGTAATAGCTCGGTACGTACCATTTGTCCGGAGGCGATCGTATCGTATCCATTTTTACCCAGCATGACATAGAAAGACCAGGCTCCGGCGATGATGAATAATGCGGCGGCAATTCTGAGCCAGCCGAACCTTTTTGAAATGGGATGGATAACTGCTTCGGGAACTTGTTGCTTAAATTTAACCCAGGCTGCTTCCGGATCAACTGTACTTTTCGGTTCCAGATCTTTACTCTGCTTCCAGATCCGTTCAAAGAGTAAAAATTCATTCCGGTTTTCAGGATCATCAGAAAGCCACATACTTACCTCCATATCTTCCTCCGGACTCGTTTCTCTCAGCAGATATTTTATTAACAGATCATCACTCATCTTGTTCTAAGAATTAAAAAAAAACGCTGTGAAACAATAATAATATGGAAGGCAAAAAGTCAACTAACTTTAAACGAAGTATTTTCAAAGCTTTACCCATCTGGTTTTCAATGGTCTTTACCGAAAGTCCCAGCTGATCGGCTATTTCCCTGTATTTCAATTCTTCAAAACGACTCATCTGAAAAACAGTACGGCATTGCTCCGGAAGCTCATTGAGAGCCTCTCTTAAACGTTCCTGCAACTCATTCAGTTCAATCTTCTCTGAGGTTCTTCCGGTCTGTCCGTTCATTGTAAAAGCGGCATGATCCTGGTACTTTAATACTATTTTTTTATGACTAAGATAATTCAGACAATCGTTGTGTACACATTTATAAAGATAGGCCTTTATGGCTATCTGCACATCCAGATGATCACGTTTCTCCCATAGTTTGAGAAACATTCCCTGCACAATCTCCTCAGCATGACTGTCATAATGCAGCATCACACTGGCATAGGCATGCAGAGCCTTAAAATGTGTTTTAAACAATTGTTCAAAAGCAACATCATCATACTTTATTCCGGTGGTTTCGTTCCCTGTAAGTATTTGTTCCAAAATGCAGGCCTCAATCTGATTTTGTTGTTTAGACTTTCAGATGTTCCGGATTGTTACATGAAATCCCCCTCTGGTTGGTGTTCTCACCAATCAGAGGGGGGAGATTTAGAATTTAACGATTGTGCCGCTGCCGCTGATCTCCGAATCAACCACTGCATTTCCTGTATAATATATCTTTCCGCTGCCGCTGATCCTCCCTTTAAGCGTATTCTGTACACTAAGACGTACATCACCGCTGCCGCTGATCCTAATATCTCCCCTGTTACTCAGAATCTTTTCCAGATTGGCATCCCCCGAACCCGAAATATTGACATTCACTTCTTCGGCATAAAAAATATCGTTTATACTGGTATTTGATGAACCGCTTATAGTTAAACGAAATAAGCTCTGCGCAGGAAAGTTACCGTAGATATCCAGTTTGCCGCTGCCGCTCATTGAGGCATGATTAATTGCAGGCATGGTTACAAATACCTCGATATCATCTTTACGGATATTCACAAATTCATAGCCCAGGTTAAGCGTACCGTTTTGGATAGTAGTCTTATATCTTGGTATTAAGTTACCTGAACCCCTGATCTCAACTTTAAACTCATTACCGTAAGTAATTTTGATCGGGTTAGCGCCGCTGCTGTAGATTCCTGTAAATGTTCCCGGATTACGTACTTCTGTCACGATATTCCCATCAGCAACCAGTCTGTCTTTAGTGCAAGAAAGGAAGAAAAAACTGATCGCTGCAATGAATAAAATAGTTCTCATAATTGTTGTATTTAATTGTTAATGTTCTGTTAATCAGCCAATAAATGGCTATTTTGTTAAAAATTTATTTAAAAAATCAGATTTATTCCGGCATTAAAGCCGATGTAGATGCCTTCGAAATTATTGCTCCGGCGATTTTCCCAGGTATGGAGATACTTATCAGTAAGCTTCCGTCCCTCGCTTGTATTTGTATGCACATAATTGAATACCGGTCCGCCAAAGATCTCCAGACCGGGCACCGGTCTCAGGGATGGCATCAGCCGTACTGCAGACTTAAAATATTCGCCTGATTTGAAACTTTCGAGGCTCTGTGTACTTAATTCTGCATTCATTCTGAAGATCGGGGTATTCAGGAAATGTGCTCCGATTCCTGCCTCAAATGCATACACCTCTTCTTTATTCCGGAAATTATATCCGGCAGAGATAATACCATACAATACTTTACCTCCCGAACGGAATGAAAGCATACCGGTTTGGTTCTCATCAATACTGAGCCCGATACTTTTCTCCCCATGCCTGATCAGGTTAATAATTCCCAAAGGATAATCACTGCTATCGGCAACATTGATAAATCCCGAGGCCTGCACTCCGCTCACCTTTTTAGCGATATTGATAAAACCGGCAAACTGGGACCCTTTTACATCACCGGCTTTGTTGCTGAACCCGGCAAACTGAGAGCCTTCCAGCTTTCGCGACACATTACTGAAGCCGGCAAACTGCGGACCAGTTACATCTCTGGCTACATTTGCAAAGCCCGCAAGCTGGGCGCCCTGAATGTCGGCAGCTTTGCTTAAAAATCCTGAAAACTGGGCACCCTTAACCCCCCCTTTGGCAATATTGCTGAAACCAGCAAACTGCATGCCATCAGCCTCTGCGTAGCTGTTCATAAATCCTGCAAACATCATCCCCCTGGCACGTTTGCCAACATGGTTTGAAAAGCCGGCGAACTGCATTCCGGTGGCATTATTTTTAATAACCGAGGATACACCGGCAAAAGAAAAGCCTGTTTCTCCGGCAGAAACACCGGCAATTAAATTCAGGGAGAATGAATTGGTATCAGCTGCAGCATGTGTTCCGTTGGTGCTTATCGGATATGCCAGCCCCACATTAACTTTTTTGATCTGCACAGTCTGTGCACTGGCATGAAGACAGCAAACTAAAACCGGCAGGGCAAGGAAGGCCCGAACACCCTGAAGTAAAAAACTGTTCATTGTAAATTGTAAGTTCATTTTTGTCATATTTAGGTTGAGACAGGCAAATGAACTTTTACCCCTACGTCATCTGAAAAAAAATCTGAAATTCTGTTCCTGCGTAAAATATGCCGGGCTGCTAAAGTCACCGGATTTTATTCTACGTCCTTTAAACCGTAATTTTGTTATCTTTCAAGCCAGAAATAGAAAATTATTTATAGAATGAAATCATTTAAAATTCTTTTTGTACTCTTATTTATAAGCCAGCTTACTTTTGCTCAAAGTATTGTCAATCTGATCAACCGTGCTGATCTGTTTTTCGATACAATGGATAAGGGTAATTTTGAGGAAGCACATAACTTCTTTGATGAAAGTGTTAAAGGGCAAATTTCTTCTGATGAATTAAAGCTTTTCTGGCTCAGGCTGGGAAACAGTCTGGGAACCTACCAATCTGTTGATGGGGCTAAAAATTCCGTACAGGGCGATTACTTTCAGGTTATCCTGACCTGCGGCTTTTCCAAAGGCTCTCAAACCTTCACATTCGTATTTAATAAGTCAGAGAAATTATTGGGCTTCTTTATTACACCAGTAACAACAGAGGCAGCTTATGTCAGTCCGGCATACGCTG
>JBAZCD010000289.1:0-4499 GCA_041671205.1 Pedobacter sp. | reverse complement strand
TCAAGTTCAAAAATCGCTTCATCCGCATCTGTTCCGACAAGTGTGTCGTAATCTTGCGTTCCGTAAATGGCTGTATTTGAAGCTGTATCCATTATGAATTGATACTCTTCTCCCCTGTAATAGAAAGTATTATAAAAATCCCTTCCTGCAGTGGTATCAAATAACCCAAAACCTTTTAGAAATTTCGTAAATTCCCTTAATAGTAGTTTGCCTGCATTGCTATCAGTGTTAATACTATCCAAAATAGTCTGCATTGCACTATTAAAATTAATGCTGTACGTTTGGGTTGGTTCATCATAAAAAACAGACATTCCAAATAAATTTTTTAAATGACTCTGGCACATTAATTGAGCATAGACCGTTTCTTTAATATAGCTGTATTTTTCATTTAACAGCGGAATAGTTTCTTGTTGTACCAAGCTTGTGTCACTTCCATCCAGAAATTGCCCAATAAAAGCTTCTATTACACCAAGTTTTCGAGCATCATAGTTACCCCTTGAAAGAGGGTTTACATCCTCGTTATTAGTCCATTTTTCTAAAATTTGGTCTAATAAACTATCTCTGGTAGTCGGGTTTTCTTCATCTACAAATTCCTGAACTAAGGCTTTAAGCTCTCCGCTTGTATCTCTTGCCATTGCCTGCCTTAGCCAGTAAACATTACCTGATGATATAACTTCAGGTAGCTCCAATATTTCTTGAGAAATCTCTATTAAGTCTTTAATAACTGTTACTGTTGGATTAGAACTTAACGAATATTCAGAAATTTCCAAAGATGTATCATCGTTTTTTATATAACTTCCTTGTGCAACTTTGATGTTTCCATTTGCATCAGTTTGATTTGATAGTCCCGAATAACTTAAATTTATTGATTTAATATCCAGCTCACTTAAGGAATATAAGTCTCCGTCACCTTTAAGTACTTTTAAGTTCGCAAATTCGGTGTCTAATGAATCAATTTTTCCGTCAGAATTGGTATCAAGGTCAGCAAGTGCTTCAAAGCCATTATTAGCTAACCCACTACCACTAAGTACATACTGATCTCCAAATAGCTCATTACCTCCATCAACAATATCATTGTTGTTCAGATCTATGGCTAAAAAACCATCATCAGGGTCTATCCAACCAATGTTTTCTGCAAAGCCGTTATTATCCATATCTAGAAAAGTTCCTGACTCTTGAGATGAAATTGTTATGCCATCACCGTTTAAATCCAATATTAACGGGTCATTTTGACAGGTTTGATTCGGAAGTCCCCCCATTCCAAATAAACCTCTAGCGGCTAATTGAAAAAATTTAAGAGGAATTTCAGGTGCAGGAAGCGTAGAAGGATGATTATTTGTAGCAAATTTAACCGCTAAATTCTTATTATTGATGTTAGAATTTAAAGCAAAATTAGTTGCTGTTGCCAGTGCTGTATTAATAACTGGAATAGGGCTGGCAAAATCCCTAGTAGTAGCATATGTATGTAGAGGAGCACCTTCTGGAGGGAATATGTTTGTTTCAGGGAAATATAAATAAAACCCCTGCAAATTAAGCCCATACCATGCTGTGGGATACCATAATCCGTCATGATCAAGCTCAGGACCAATATCAAAGTTTTGAAAAGTTGCCTGCCACACTCTCTGAATTCCAGCATTAGTAATTGTACAATACATATTTTGTGAGTCAATTGAAGGTCCGTCTCCCCACCAATCAATACCGTACCTGATTTCCGCGGAGTTTACACTCGGGTCGATTTCCCCTTTTCGTATTTGTTCTGTTGTAAATCCCGGATGCGGTGAAACTATTCCCATAAACTTCTCCTTTTATTATTAGCTTAATTTATATATTTCTCAAATATTAGGTATGAATTTCCAAACACTTACTGTTTTATGTTTTGTTGTAAAGATATATTTACCATTGTTGCTAAATTCTGCAGGTTTATATCCATGATCATCAGAGGATGTATCATAAAAGGTGGTTACTAATCTGCCTGATTTTGTATCCCAGAGTTTGGTTGTACCATCTGTAGAGGCAGTAAGAACAAAATCATCACTTGGGCTGAATACTGCCCGCTCAACCCACTGCCCCCCTTTTGGTTCTCCATGTTTTAATGTAAGTAATAGTTCTCCTGTATTAACTTGCCATATTTGAGCTAAATTAAGGAAACCACCATTAATAATAAGCCTATTATTATGACTAAAGTTTGCGTTTCCTGATCCAATACCTATTCTTTCTTTTCTAGCTTCCGGTACAAATTTTTGTATAGTTTGCATATCACTTGCTAAGACATGAACAAATGCACCTGTATTTAAGTCCCATATTTCTGGATTAAAATAGTCAGAATAAAGCATAATCTGCTTGCCATCATTGCTCAGTGTCACATGAGAGCGAGACTTGTAGGGAAAGAGATGCGGTGTAGGATTTGAGAGAATTCTTAATAAGTTACCTGTTTTTACATCCCATATTTTTGCAGTTACATCACCATCTCCTGTAATAACAAGTTTGTCATCATTACTAAATATTCCATTATAAACTTCCTGATATCCTGAAATTGTATCATGTAGCAATTGCCTCGTTTCTAGATCAACAGATTCTGAAGTCGTATGGGAAAAAGTTTGTAGCAATTGCCCCGTTTCCACATTCCAAACTTTTACATTCCAGTCGCTTACAGCAGTAGCAAGCATTTTTCCATTGTGGCTAAAATTTATTTTACAATAGGACATTGGAGCAGCGGTGTCTGGTGTTCTATGCACAAGAGATAGCATCAGCTTTCCTGACTTTACATCCCAAAGTCTAACAACACCATCAGTTGCACAACTTGCAATTAACTTACTATCAGGACTAAACTTTACAGATTTTATCATGGATGGGCGCACATAATCAGCATGAAAAGTATGCAGCAGCCTGCCTGATTCTACATCCCAAACCCGGGTAGCCCCGCTTACATTAAAAAGCCCTAAAAATAAAGAACCGCTTGAGCCTGTGGCAATATACTTACTATCAGGACTAAATGTAGCATCCATTACTAAAGTATTATGGTTCAGCTCATGTAATAACCCTTTAGGCTTATTAACCATGAAGTTCGGATAAAAATAGAAAACTGTTACTATAATAGCAAAGATTGATAAAACCATTGCCATATCAAGTGAAAAAAGTATTTTTTTTATTTTTTTAATATCTATCTTTTTTGTCATTATTTTATTTCCCCCAGACTTAAATTATTTTATAATCCAGAATATAAATTATAATAATAATTGTAAAATAAATAATATATTTTGCAAACACAAAACATATAAACAATGCACTACTTTAAGCAGCAAGTTTTAATGTTCGGGTAAATTCTCTCAGCATAAGCTTTCCTGCTTCGTTATCCTGAGAAATTCCATGTTGAAGCTCGCCTATAGCGTTATCAAGGTTAAAAGTCCAACTCTCTGTTGTTGGATTGTAGCTAAAAGTCATATCATACAGATCAGCTAAATGACTTCTACGCATTAACTGGGCATAAACTTGTTCTTTTAAAATTGAATAAGCTTGTTGTAAATGCAAAATTTCATCAGCATCAGGTATGCTTGTATTACTATTTTCGAAATATGTTCCCATAAATCTTTCAATAGTGCCAAGTTTCCTTGCATCAAAATCTCCCCTACTGTCAGGGGCTGCATTATCGCTGTTTGTCCATTTGTATAGAATCTGGTCTAATAAATTATATCTTGCAGCAGGGTCTTCTTCGTCCACAAATTGCTGGACGAGAGTTTTAAGTTCACCTGAAGTGTCTCTCACCATAGCCTGCGCCAAAGAATAAGTATTTCCTGTTCCGTCTATATCGGGTAAACTTGCTATATCTTCCGGCACATCCAGCCACTCTAAAGGCTTGGAATCCACAGGATTTCTGTGTAAGTTAAATTCAGACATTTCATGGGTTACATCATTCAAATCTGTGTAACTTCCAATGCCGATTCTTGTATTTCCGTCTGTATCAGTAGTGTTATCGGTCGTATAAGTCAAATTAAGGGACTTGATGCCCGCTTCTTCCATTGTTAGAAGTGAGCCATCTCCTTTAATCACTTTTAAATCAGCAAATCCTGTGTCGCTTGAATTAATAATTCCATCGCTGTTAGAATCAAGTTCTGCAAGTGTTTCAAAGGTAAATAATTCAGAACCGTTGTCAACAATGCCGTTTTGGTTTCTATCAAGAGTGAGTACAGCATCATCAGAGTTAACCCACGCGGTTTTTTCAGCAAAACCTGAATTATCTAAATCAAAATATACTCCGTTATTTGTGGAGACAAGTTCTACTCCATCATTATCAAGGTCTAAAATAATGGGGTCTTCGGGATATGCCTGTTTCCACTGATTATATATAGCTGTACTCTGTATACATTCGTATATCTCATCAAAAGTAAGTTTATTATTGATTAGATATGGCGGTGTACCATACCCAACATCCTTTACTTCTATCCATTCACCAGGTCCAGTATTTAATTATCCTGACAGAAATATGAAACCGTATGGCGATT
>JBAZCD010000288.1:0-4524 GCA_041671205.1 Pedobacter sp. | reverse complement strand
CCAGGCTGCTTTTTACTGCTGGTGTGATACCATTTCCCCTTAATTTTTTTAACCATTCCAGTCTTTCTGCCTGGCCTTTTGGTATTTGGTCAGCATATCTTCCAATCCATGGGAGCCATTCATAAAATTGTGACTGATGGGCATCCAGACTATATACTTTTTTGTCAATTACACCAGAGATATCAATCGCAATATCCGGCTGGAATGGATTAGGCTTTTTGAAATTATCCTGAAAATATAGAAATACGGGATTTTTGACCAGAGGAGGGGTATCCGGAGCAATATTGGGTACTCCAACCATAAAGGCTGCATCCTGAACCAATATCCCGGTGTAGCGATGGTCGGGATGATAATCGTTCGATCTTGGGGCAATGACAACATCTGCATTCCACTCTCTGATTCTCCTGATGATCTCCATCCTGATGGGTAATGTTGGAAGTAATTCACCATCATGATTATCCAGTACTTCGTAAGTAACTCCTAATCTTCTGGAAACTTCTTTGGTTTCCTCCAGCCTTCTTTGAGCGAGCATTCCCCCGCCTTCATTCATATGGCCGGCATCTCCGTTTGTAACAGACAAAAATTTGACCTTGTGACCCATGGCAACGAAAAGTGCTGCTGTTCCGCCCGATTTAATATCACAATCATCCGGATGTGCACCGATCATAATAATCTTCAGGGGTTTTTCCTGTGCATTCACGCAAGTGATGCTAAAAAATAACAATGAGTACAGTAAGAATTGGATTTTCATCTGGATCTGGTTTAGTATAGTGAATTGAAGTTATACAATTCGCCGGGAATAGAAAATTTTATACCATAAACCGGGGTCTTATTCAAATGAAATAAGACCTTTAAAGTTTAAGCGCTTAATTTTGATTGAGATTTTTGCATTGTCAAAGGTTTTATTACCTTCCTTCCTGATTAAATTTCAAATAGTTAAGTCCGGCATTAGAAATGAGTTTATTCCTGCCAAAACATATTAGAGGGAATTCCCTGCAGATCGGCTTATATGCAGCCATCACGGTATTTCTGACTTATACTATGGTATTTGGCTTCAGGAAATCTTTTACGGTTGCAACATTTGATGGATTGACTATTGCCGGATATAGTTATAAAACTGTGCTTGTGATCAGTCAGATGCTTGACTATATGCTCGCTAAGTTTTACGGTATTAAATATATCTCCGAATTAAAACGGCATGGTCGCGGAAGGATCATTATTATTTTAACGCTGACTGCCTGGCTTAGCTGGCTATTTTTTGCCCTTATTCCTCCCCCTTATAACATTCTTTTTTTATTTATTAACGGATTCCCATTAGGGATGCTTTGGGGAGTGGTCTTTTCTTATGTGGAGGGCAGAAGAAGCACAGACTTTATCGGTGCCACACTGGCGGTTAGCTTTATTTTTGCTTCCGGCTTTGTAAAAACGGTGGGAGCCTGGTTAATGCTGAATTTTGGTATTTCTGAATTCTGGGTGCCTTTTTATACCGGACTTGTTTTTGCCGGCCCATTATTGCTGTTTGTTTATCTGATAGAAAAGATCCCGGTACCTGACGAAGAAGATGTTGCTTACCGGATGAACAGGGTTCCTATGTTAGCAGAGGACAGGAAAAAATTTGTCAGGATGTTTTTACCCGGGCTCGCAGCCTGTATCCTGATCTATACCTTCGCAACCATATTCAGGGATATGCGGGATAATTTCAGTGCTGAAATGTGGAAGGAAATGGGTTTTTTTGATAAACCTGACCTTTTTGCCAAAACAGAAACACCAATAACCATTATCATTCTCTTACTGATCGGGAGTATGGTCATGATTAAAAATAGTTTCAAAGCATTCATGCTTTCTCACTTTTTCATTGGGATAGGATTTGTATTGGCCGGGATATCATCTTTCCTTTTTATCAGTCAGGCTCTGGCTCCTGTTTGGTGGATGACCCTGGTTGGACTTGGTTTGTATATGGTTTATATTCCATTTAATTCTGTGTTTTTTGAACGAATGATCGCAAGTTTTAAACATACAGGGAATGTAGGGTTTCTGATCTACCTGGCTGATTCTTTCGGTTATGTTGGCAGTGTGGGTGTTATGCTTAGTAAAGAGATATTTAAGGTTCAGTTAAATTGGGTAACCTTCTTTTCGAACAGCGTAATCGGTCTTTCAATTATTGGCCTGGCATTAACAATCTTTTCCTTTATATACTTTTACACAAAATATAAAACTATCGTATTGAACAGGCCTGTTCCTGATCATTAATACGCTATCAAAACTGCTTTTTATAAATAATGGATATACAACTCATAGAAAAAGTCCTGATTGAATACGGGTTTCATCCTAATCAGGTTATCTTTAAACCTTTTGGAACCGGACATATAAATTCTACCTGGCTTCTTACTGTTCAGAGCAGTGGTGAACAATACATATTGCAGAGCATAAACAGGAATGTATTTAAAGAACCTGAAATCATTGCCGCGAATGTGAAGCTGTTAGCAGATTATCTGAAAGCACATAATCCGAAGTATTTATTTGTAGGGGCGATCTCTACAAAAGACGGGAAGGAGATGGCCTATGTTGGAGATATCTATTGGAGGCTGACGGATTTTATTAAAAATTCCATCTCATTCGATACCTTAAGTGATCCGAATCAGGCTTATGAAGCTGCTATGCAGTTTGGACGGTTGAACAGATTGCTTGCTGATTTTGATGCATCTCAGCTCAAAGAAACTATTCCGGGTTTTCACGACCTTGGATTACGCTACAGGCAATTTGCCGAAGCACTTGAGAATACTACTGAATCGTTAAAACAAAAGGCCGGGACTGAAATTCAGAAGGCCAAACATTATTCCTTTATTCTCGACTATTTTAATTCATTTAAGAATTCGCGTGATTTTCCCAACCGGGCGATGCATCATGATACCAAAATCAGCAACATGCTGTTCGACAAGGATACCATGAAGGGTATCTGTGTCATCGATCTGGATACGATGATGTCCGGAAAATTTATTTCTGACCTGGGCGATATGATGCGGACCTATCTTTGCGCATTTTCAGAAAATGAACCGGATACTGATAAGATTTTTATTCGTATTGAGTATTTTGAGGCTATTATTAAAGGTTATTTGCACGAAATGGGCTCCATTTTGACAGAAATTGAAAAGGATTTAATCCTGTTTTCCGGAAAGTACCTGATTTATATGCAAGCAATCAGGTTTTTAAGTGATTATTTGAATGGAAGTATTTATTATCCCATCTCTTACCCGGAGCAAAATCTCGATAGGACAAGAAACCAGTTTAAATTATTGGCTGAATTCTTTGAAAAGGAGAAAATATTGGTAGATATTGTAAATAGGTGTTTAAAAGAGGAATAAGACCGATATTTTTTGAGTGTTTTTATTCTGAATATGAAAAATTAAATTAGTTGAATTTAATTTTGTTTTTTATATATTTATTTATTGCAAATAAATAAGTAATTTGCAATAACACTTAACAAATTAAATAACTAAACTATTCATTAATGGAAACCGGTACAGTAAAATTTTTCAACGAGTCCAAAGGATTCGGATTTATTACCCAAGAGGATGGCAAAGAAATTTTTGTTCACGTAAGCGGACTTAAACAGGATATAAGACAAAATGATAAAGTAGAGTTCGATGTTGAAGAAGGTAAAAAAGGCTTAAGCGCAGTTAATGTAAGGCTTGCTTAATCTTACTTTACCCTAATCAGATATTACATCCTAACAAAAAAGCCGTGCAGATCGAGATCTGCACGGCTTTTTTCATCTATTTAAAAATTCAGGCTTAGGCTTTATCTGCATTCAGAAATACGAAATGATTGTCGAATACATCCAGCTTAATTCTGCTGTCTTTATCTATTTTTCCCGAAAGGATCTCTTTTGATAATTCATTCAATATTCTCTTCTGAATGACTCTTTTCAATGGACGTGCTCCAAATTGCGGATCATATCCTAATTGTGCCAGCCAGTCGAGAGCTTCTTCAGAAGCTTCAATTTCAATGCCCATCTCAGCTAATGTGCTTTGTACACCTTTGAATTGAAGTGTTACAATATCCCTGAGCTCGTTCCGGTTAAGCGGAGTGAACATGATCAGTTCATCGATCCGGTTTAAAAACTCAGGTCTGATAGTTTGCTTTAAGAGTTCAAACAATTCAGTCTTTGTTTTGGCAATGACTTCATCCCTGTTTATTTCGTTCAGATCTTTAAAATTATCCTGTATCAGATGTGATCCAATATTGGAGGTCATAATGATGATCGTGTTTTTGAAATCAACCAAACGTCCTTTATTATCCGTCAATCTTCCATCATCCAATACCTGCAATAAAATATTAAATACATCAGGATGCGCTTTTTCTATTTCATCAAGCAGAATCACAGAATAAGGTTTTCTGCTTACCGCTTCTGTTAACTGACCACCTTCATCATATCCAACATATCCCGGAGGCGCACCAATCAGTCTCGAAACTGCATGGCGTTCCTGGTATTCACTCATATCAATCCGGATCATCGCATGCTCA
>JBAZCD010000287.1:0-4528 GCA_041671205.1 Pedobacter sp. | reverse complement strand
GCTAATGCCGCCGCATGGCAAATATTAAATAATAAGGGGAGGGCACTGGATGCTGTCGAAACCGGAGTCCATGTTCCCGAGGCTGATCCTAACAATCAATCTGTTGGATATGGTGGTTTACCAGACAGAGATGGCAGGGTAACATTGGATGCATGTATCATGGATGATTTAGGTAATTGTGGTAGCGTGGCTGCTCTGGAACATATTCTTCATCCTGTTTCTGTTGCCAGAAGGGTTATGGAAAAAACTCCGCATGTAATGCTGGTTGGTGCTGGAGCACTTCAGTTTGCACTTGAACAGGGTTTCAAAAAGGAAAATCTATTGACACCTTCCTCAGAAAATGCCTGGAAGGAATGGCTTAAAACAGCAAAATATAACCCGGAAATAAATGTAGAAAACAGACTCTCCAGTCCGGTGAAACTACCCGGAAATCAATACAACCATGATACCATCGGGATGCTCGCTTTAGATGCTGCAGGAAATATGTCTGGCGCCTGTACAACCAGCGGCATGGCATATAAAATGCATGGACGTGTGGGTGATTCTCCTATTATTGGGGCCGGACTTTATGTTGATAATGAAATTGGTGGAGCTACTTCAACAGGTGTTGGTGAAGAGGTAATTCGTAATGTGGGTAGTTTTTTGGTCGTTGAACTGATGCGTCAGGGTTATTCTCCCGAAGAAGCCTGCAAAGAAGCGGTTATGCGTATAATCAGGAAGAAACCTGACACTGCCAAACAAATTCAGGTAGGCTTTCTCGCATTGAATAAAAAAGGTCAGTTTGGCGGATATGCTATTCAAAAGGGGTTCAGTTTTGCAGTATGCGATCAGAATGATCAAAAGCAATTAATAAAATCGCCCAGCTATTATTAAGCAAGTATAGATGAGGACATGGTTTGAGAACAGGAACGGCACAAAAAGGGACTTGATGCAGCTCCTTAAGGCCTACAAGGAGATTATTGACATTAACGCCATTTGTTCGGTAACCGACCCCGAAGGGAGAATAATCTATGTCAATGATAAATTTTGTGAAATAAGTAAGTATTCCAGAGAAGAGTTGCTTGGTCAGGATCATCGGATTGTTAATTCAAATTATCATCCTCCTTCTTTGTTTAAAGTACTTTGGGACACCATACAAAGTGGAAAAGTTTGGCGCTCAGATGTAAGGAGCAGAGCAAAGGATGGTACATTTTTCTGGCTCGACAGCACAATTGTTCCTATTCATGATGAAAATGGGGTGATTACAGAATATTTCTCATTGCGTACACCTATTGATGACAGGAAGAGGATTGAGGAAGAACAGAAAGAATACGTAAAAAATCTGGAAAAGATGCTGTTTATGGTTTCACATGAAGTAAGGAGTCCGGTTTCTCAGATTTTAGGTATAGTTCAGATACTTCAGGAGCATAGCACTTTAGATGCAGAAAGTTCAGAGTTAATCAACACCCTTAAAGTCTCTGCTGCAGATCTCGATATATGTACAAAAAAGCTAACTTTTTTTATGCATGAGATGAGGCCTGAGTCAGAAAGCAGTTCAGATTCAGGCTGGGCTCAAAGCAAATAATTCTGCTTAAAATGTCATATAAACTCGAGATCTGCGTTGGAACCATAAATTCAGCCCTGATTGCACAGGAGTTCGGAGCCGACAGGATTGAACTTTGCGATAATCTGGCTGAAGGAGGTACCACACCATCTTATGGTATGATTGTGCAATGTAAAACCCAGCTTAAAATCCCCTTTTTCCCAATTATCCGTCCGCGTGGAGGCGGTTTTGTATTTACTCGTGATGAATTTCAAATAATGCGGGAGGATGTGCTCTGTTGCAGGGAAACGGGATGTGAAGGTATTGTAATTGGAATGCTAAGGAAGGATTCTACCATTGATATGGAAAGATGTGCTGATCTGATAGCACTCGCAGGAGAAATGGAAATCACCTTTCATCGTGCTTTTGACCGTTGTATTTCTATGGAAAGGTCGCTCGAAGACCTTGTTGAACTGGGATGTCATCGTGTATTGACTTCCGGAGGGAAGGAGTTTGCCTCTGAAGGAACTGAAAAATTGCGATCTCTGGTAAGACAGGCAGGACTCAGGATCAATATTATGCCGGGTTCGGGAATAACTCATCGTAATTTACAGAAGATTGCCGCTGAGACAGGTGCTTATGAATTTCATACCACTGCTAAAAAGCTTATGGAATACGGTATTGATCCGATCAACGGTCAGCCGTATCATACAATAGAAACAGATGGAGAGCATGTGCAGAAGCTGAAGGAGATACTTAAACAGATTGGCTGGGTATATTGAATTTCTCATAATTTCCTTACTTTTAAAAACAAATCAATTAATATGAATAAATTATTGTTTGCAGGTTTATGCCTGTTTTCTTTACCTGCAATATCTCAGACAGTTCCTGTAAGATCGAAGCTGAGTACAGCAGCTGATAAAATAGAAGCTAAGGTTATTGAATGGCGCCGCGATTTTCATGAGCACCCTGAATTAGGTAATAATGAGACAAGGACTGCTGGTATTATTGCTAAGCATCTGGAAAGTCTGGGAATAGAAGTGAAGACTGGTGTAGCCAGAACTGGAGTGGTAGGCCTTTTGAAAGGGGCTAAGCCTGGTCCGGTTATTGCGTTGCGGGCTGATATGGACGGGCTCCCGGTTACTGAAAGAAATTCGCTGCCCTTTGCCTCAAAAGTAAAGACACAATATAATGGACAGGAAGTAGGGGTAATGCATGCCTGTGGCCACGATTCACATGTTGCCATACTCATGGGTGTTGCTGAGGTTTTGGCTGGTATGAAATCAGATTTGAAAGGCAGTGTGAAATTTATTTTTCAGCCTGCTGAAGAAGGTTCTGCCCCTGGAGTGGAGGGTGGTGCTGAATTAATGGTTAAGGAAGGAGTTCTGGAAAATCCTAAAGTGGATGTGGCCTTTGGATTACATATCTGGGCACAAACAGAGGCCGGAAAGATCACCTATCGTCCCGGCGGAATGATGGCCGGAGTTAATGATATGCAGATCATTGTGAAAGGAAGGCAGGCACATGGTGCGGCTCCATGGGCATCGGTTGATCCGATCGTGATCTCAGCACAGATTATCAATAATTTACAGACCATTGTAAGCCGTAATTTGAATGTAACTGAAAATGCAGGAGTTGTAACCATTGGTTCATTACATGCCGGCGTACGTTCTAATATCATTCCTGAGCGGGCAGAGATGCTGGGAACCATCAGGGCGCTTAGTGCCGATGATGAGAAAATGCTGATTGACAGAATTAAAACAATCGCAACTAAAACGGCTGAGGCTGGTGGTGCAACGGTTGAAATAAAGATCCCTTACAGTAATCATTATCCGGTTACTTATAACGATCCTGCATTGACTGAAAGAATGCTCCCAAGTTTGACGAAAGTTGCCGGCGCCGGAAATGTTAAATTGATCCCCCCAATTACAGGAGCTGAAGATTTCTCATTTTTCCAGGAAAAAGTTCCGGGATTGTTTTTCTTCTTAGGAGGAATGCCAAAAGGAATGGATCCTAAAACTGCCCCATCACATCATACGCCTGATTTTATGATCGACGAAAGTTCATTTAAGCTTGGAGTAAAAGCATTGGCAGGGCTTACGCTTGATTATATGGAGGTAAAATAGAATCATCTCTTAGATTCTTACAAAATATGCTGATAGCCTGGAATTTTCCGGGCTATTTTGTTTCCAGGCAAAATCAAAATTTATAATTCAAAGATAGTTTGTGATGCATGAAGTACCTAAACCCGGGAGCAATGGAAAGCCCCGGCAACCTATAATTTCATTTAATCCTGGTTTTAGTCCCGGGCTTGTAATGGATCACGGGACTAGCGGCAGCCAAAGGCAGTGCCGTTCATTTTCCAATCAAAAAAGGAGGGATTGTTTTTAGCTATTGATTATCACCCCCCCACCTAATATGGCGGAAAGCAATTAAAGTCTAATTTTGACCCCGTTTATATGCTTGATTCCTTAAAATATTTCATCACATTCACTAACTAAAACGGCAAATCATCATCAGCACCTTTTTCATAATTCATCGGCTGATCCTCTTTGGCGATGATATGATTATTGGTCCCATGCTCATCATCAGATTTCTGCTGACTATTTTCTCCTTGTCCCTCAAAATCACTTTTGCGGCCAAGCATGGTGAAGTTCTCTGCAACAACCTCTGTAGTGTATTTTTTATGCCCTTCTTTATCCTCAAAAGAGCGGGTCCTTAATTTCCCCTCAATATATACCAGCTTACCTTTCTGAAGATACTTTGATGCGATGTCGGCCAGCCCTCTCCACATAACAATATTGTGCCATTCGGTTTGTTCAATTTTTCTGCCGTCCTTGTTATAGGTTTCTGAAGTTGCTAAAGGGAAGCTAGCCACGGTTACTCCCCCATCTAAATGCCGGACTTCAGGATCTTTACCTAAATGTCCAACTAAAATGACTTTGTTAATACCCGACATGTTGTTCTTTTATAGATGGTTCAATTAGTCAATTTAAAGAAATTTTC
>JBAZCD010000286.1:0-4546 GCA_041671205.1 Pedobacter sp. | reverse complement strand
AAAATCCTGTTTATGATCCATGATATATTCTTCCAATAACTTACTTAGGGTTATGGCCAGATCAGGGTCATTATCACTTATCACAATAATCGAGGTTCCCATTTCCTCTACATCGGCGTAGGGAAAGCCAAGAAGGATACTTATTGACAATACACCCTTTTCCCGGGTTAGACTTTTGGCGTAGGAATATAAGCTAATGCATGGCTCTTTGCCGGTATGCTGCTGCTCAATACTTATAGCTAGCGGCAGTTGAGTGAGATATTGAAAAGGCTTTACCTTTCTCTTCAATACCTCAACTAGAAGCTTTGCCGCCTCCCTGCCGGTCTCACGCTGATCAATGTGCGGATTGGTTTTATAAGCAATCAGAGCATCTGTAGAATCTGTCATCAAGGGGCTAACATTCGCATGAGGATCCAGAGTTCCAATAATCGGAATGTCATTACCTATCATCTTCCTGACCTCGCTTAACCAATGGCCATCCATATCAAGAAAATGCTCACTTATACCGGCACCGTGAGGCACTACAAGACAAGCATCAATGGGGAGAACCCTTTTAAGCTGATGAAGCAATTCCTCAAGCAAACTATCATAAGTATCAGCAGAGATGATCCCACCGGGTGTTGCTTCAGCATACATAACAGGTAGTATTTCAATTTTCTCAAGCTCAAGAATTTCAATCATTCCACCAATTTCATGAAAAGCAGATCTGTATTCATTAAGCAGTTCCTCACCCCTCATCCAATGACCCTTGCGAAAGTTATCAAGTGTGGTAACTTCGTCAACAAACGTATTAGATTCATGGGTTATACCCAAAAGAGCAACTTTAAATGTCATTTTCTATAATCCTCCGCTACAAGCAACCACATCAACCTCAAATTTCAGCAATGTACCAAGGCAACCAATTAAAGTAGTTCTTGCCGGATAGGGTTCCTTGAAATATTCTTTGTAAATACTGTTAAATTCCAACAAGTATTCTTGTTTACCCACATAATTCCGGACCTGAACAACATGCTCAAAACCTAAACCTGCTGCATCCAATATCAATTCCAGGTTTTCAAAAGATCTGCGGCATTCTTCTTCAAAAGTACCTGCAACGATATTACCCTCCTTATCAACGGAGGCTTGTCCTGAAACAAAAACATACTCTCCACTTTGGATAGCTGGCGAGAATGGCAAGTGGCTCTTAGGAATATTTTTACCACTTATTACTTTTTTATTTATCATAGTATCTCTTAACATTTATTCAGATTCTCAACTGTTGTTCTGCATTAGCATAAATTGCAGGAACATCTATATCGAAATTTTAGTGTTTTCATCCATTTTCTTTATTACAGTCTCTAAGCTTTGAAGGATATCGAGTACTTTCTGTTCTTCCCATTCCTTATGAGTATTCCCCAAAGGTGCTTTGGTATGCCCGATATCGATATTGTATTTTAATATCATTGCCTTTCTCAGAAAAGTCCATACATCAGCTATTACCAATTGGATTATTTTCTGAAATTCAAGCATAAATTCCTTAGCAAGTTCATACTCCCCATTTTTGAAAGCAGTCATTATTTGTTTACACGGGGCTCCCCAAAGATTATAGAAAGTACCAATCGCGCCCACAGTGCCACAAAGAGATGCATGGCAAAGCAACTCATCTGAACCGCTGAATAACTTAAGTCTTTCTCCGGCATGATTATGAATCAAACTGATATCCAACAATTGATTAGTCGTCAATTTCATACCCACCACATTAGGTATTTTTAATAAGTTATTTATGAAACTTAATGTATCGCCGGGAATAGAATTATCTCCCAACTGGTATGGGAAAAATGGCAGGTTGGTTGCTGTTGCTATTTGATTATAATGTTCCAGCGCCATTGCGGCTGAACCAGAAAAGTAAATCGGACCAACGGATGAAATTCCATCTACACCACAGGTCTGGGCATGTTTAGCCAGTCTTACCGACTCGTCCGTTGTTAATGACCCAACCTGAACAATAACAGGAACCTTGCCTTTTGTAACCTCAACTACTGCTGCAGTAACCTTTTTCCTTTGTTCTTCGCTAAAAAGAACACCCTGACCTGTAGAGCCTAATATGTATAACCCGTCTAAATCCTGAGAGATTAACAATTCTGCCAATCTGCCCAATTCATCAAAATTCGGCTGTCCATCCGCTAGTACCGGGGTAAACATTGCAGGCCATAAGCCTTGAAATCTATTCTTCATTATTATAATATTATAGGAGTGTGTTTATTTGAGAATTTATATAACTAAAACATACATTATTGTCTGTAAAATAATTGTCTGTCGTATCTGCAGCAATTTTATCGGCCGAAACCGGGTCTTTAAATCCATGCCCTGTTACAATACAAATGATATGGTCATTTGTATTTATTTCCCGGTTTTCTAATGCGAGTTTCAGGCCGGCGAGAGCAACAGCACCTGCAGGCTCACAAAAAATGCCTTCCTCTTTTGCCAGCTCTTCCTGACATTGGTAGATCAACTGATCAGATACCGTATATCCTGTTCCTTTTGTAGATTTGCACATACTTATCACTTCATTCCCGTCCAGAATATTAGGCACCTGCAATCCGCTAACAAGGGTTGTGCTTCTGGTAATTTCCAGTGCAGCTGAAAGACCTATTCTAAGTGGTCCTGAAATTGTATCATTACCTTCAGGCTGTACGCAATGTAACCGCGGAATTTTAAAATCAGGTATCTGATCTTTCCATACATTAAAACCCTTTGCAAGTGCTAAAGTCAAACCCCCTCCTCCCGCAGGAGAAAAAACATGATCTGCTTTATTATGTAAGTCTTCAGCAATCTCATAGGCTATGGTTTGTACACCAGCCATTCCAACAGGACTATACACATATGCACTGATTTGTATGATCGTTTGATGGCTTTCTGCAAGCTCTTTCAATTTGAACATGATATCTTTACTAATCTCTACATCTTTTCCAAAGCCCCTGACCATCAGAGTCTGACAGCCATAAACCTGCATTTGCTTCATCTTACCCGTTGGAGCACCGTCTACAACCATTAAAAAGCATTTTATGTCCGCTGCCGCACTAAAGGCAGCCAAAGCTGCTCCGGTATTTCCGCTTGATGTAGCCAGACAAAACTTCTTTTTATTTTGCAGCAAATCAGAAACAGCAACTGCTGCAAATCTGTCTTTATAAGATCCTGAAGGATTAAGCATTTCAAGTTTGAAGTACAAATTATTGAGTCCCATAGCAGGACCTAACCTTTTTGATCTGACCAAAGGTGTTCCGCCTTCTCCTAATGTCAGTTTACAGCTTTCCTCAACCTGAGGAAGTAAATGGCTATATTTCCAGATTCCTTTCAAAATTCCTTTGGGTAAGTAAGTTTTTTCATATTGTATGAATTAAAATTATGGAAGAATCCACCATCAACCAGTATAGTTGTTCCGGTTATAAAAGATGCTTCTGCTGTTGAAAGCCAATAAGATACATTCGCAATTTCTTCTGAAGTGCCTGCTCGTTTAAGTGGAGTATTTTCATTCATATGTTCTTCTAATCGTTCGCTTATATTATTTCCTTCAGCATCTTTATAATCATTACTTAAGTCCGTTTTTATATTTCCGGGGTTGACTGAAACCACTCTGATATTCTTCGGCCCGTACAAGACAGCCAACTCAAATGTCAGGCTTTCGAGCCCTCCTTTACACGCTATATAAGCCGGGCTATTACCTCCTGCCCTATGAGACATTACACTGGAAATATTGATAATAACCCCTTCTATATTCAATTCTTCCATTACAGCAGCGACGTACTTAGCTAAAAATGCCGGAGCCGTTAGGCAAACCCTGATTGTTTTTTCCCAGGTCTGCAATGAAATAGTCCTCATGGTCTCAATGGTCCTCCAGGCGGCATTATTTATAAGGGTGTCTATTCTTCCCCACTTCTTGACTGTATCTACAACTATCTGCTTTAAAAATGCTTCATTTGCCAGATCACCTGCAAAAACGAATGCTGCCGTGCCATATTTCTGTTCAATCTCAAGTTTAAGATGATCTAATTCTTCCTGAGTCCTTCCTACCAGTGCAACATTGTAGTTATTGGCTGCAAATTTCAAAGCTGTGCTTCTACCAATACCTTTGGATGCACCTGTTATTATGGCTACCTTATTATTATTATTATTATTATTCATAAATAACTCTTTCGTTTAAAGATCTGATCGGCATTATCCCACCTAAAGCATCACCAGGTTTAACTTTCACCATTGTCCTCAACAGAAAAACCAAACCATCTATATCTGCATACAGATTAATCTGTTTACCAGAAAAAGACTCGATAACCTTTCCAAATAATTCACCTGCTTTGACCTTATCTCCAATTTTCACACTGGCAACAAATATTCCATCTGCAGGTGAGGGCATTTTACCCTGTAAAAAACCACTATCCTGACGGTGATCTTCAATCCAGTATTTATCCCATACAGCCAGATTATTAACTGGATACTTAAGCATATTTAAATATCCTAATACATTTAAAACTCCTGCTTTATAGTCCAGGATCGCCTTAGTCCGGATTCC
>JBAZCD010000285.1:0-4561 GCA_041671205.1 Pedobacter sp. | reverse complement strand
GGTGCGCTAACTGCCGACTTCTTTAAAATACTGGCTTCATCTCCGGCCAGAGACCATGGTATTGTGGTGTCTGGGATAACGGAAGATTATTTCAGAACCGTTCGCGGTAGTTCCCCTGATATTGGTGCACATGAATTTTCAACCACTGTTGGCGTTTCTAAACTGGACTCTCCTTTATTCCGATTATTTCCCAATCCGGCAACAAACAGCCTGACAATCGAAGTGCCTGACTTTCAAAATAGTAAACAGGTACAAATTTTTAGTGCTACAGGCATATTAATGAAGATAGTAAATATTTCGTCAGACCGGCAGAATATTGATCTTGACGATTTAGCAAGTGGTATTTATTTCGCCCGATCAAATCAACTTCCGAAATTATCATTGAAATTTATCAAACTATAATTTTTCGATAAATCAAATAAACCAAAATATGAGTATAAACGTTCTATCAACAATGGCTATCTGCCTCTTACTTTCTGTTATATCCGGGATTGGTTTATCCGCGGAGAATTTGCCATCACCCTTTGTAATTCTACCTCAGCCTCATAATGTCGTCCTTCTTAATGGACAGGGACTAAAATCTGGCAGGTTGCAGCATTTAATTTTAGAAGGAGAATTCAAACGTCCGGTAATGGGAGAAATCCTTACACATTTGACCATTGGAAAATCAACAGGAAAAGAAACACTTACACTGATCCTGGATAAAACACTTACTTCAGTTCCTTCAGAAGAGGGATATGTTATGACTATATCTCAGGATAAGGTAGATATAACTTCATCTGGTGAGGCCGGATTATTTTACGGATGCCAGTCGCTTGAACAACTTCTGGAAGATGCAAGGGATTATAATAAACCGATTCCTTCCTGCAAAATTACGGATTATCCGGCACTTACATACCGTGCCGTACATTTTGATGTTAAGCACCACCTCGATCACATGAACTACTATTATGAGAGCATTGATCGGCTCGCACGGTATAAAGTCAATGCCGTAGTTTTTGAATTTGAAGATAAGCTACGTTATCAGCGTCAGCCAATAATTGGTTCCCCCCAATCGATCAGCATTGATGAAATGGCCGCCTTAACACGGTATGCCCGTGAAAGGCATATCGAAATTACACCTCTTATTCAGGGATTAGGCCATGCTACTTTTATTCTGAAACATCAGGAATATGCCTATTTGCGTGAAATACCCTGGAACCGATGGGCATTCTGTCCGTTGAACGAGGGGACTTACCAAGTGCTGTTTGATTTGTACCGGGATGCTATCGAAGCGACTCCAGGATCAAAATACCTTCATATCGGAGGCGATGAAATATGGAATCTCGGATTGTGTCCCCGGTGCAAGCCCACTGCGGATAAAGAAGGAATGATGAGCCTAAACCTTTATTGGTTGAAAAGGGTATGTGAATTTGCAAAAGAGAACGGCCGTATTCCCATTTTTTGGGATGATATGCCCTTACAGCATGCCGGTTTGCTGGAAAGCACCAATAATAATGAAGAAACTTCATCCGAAGCTGATAAAATATGGAAGAAAGGAATTCCAAAACTTGACAGCCTGCTTACCGATTTTCCTAAGAATTGTGTTTACATGCGTTGGAATTATTCTATGGCCAGGCAATTGGGAAATATTCGTGCGCTCGACTGGTATAAAAGCCACGGATTGAATGCCATGATAGCTACTGCCACAAATACAAAAGGATACCTTTTTCAAATGGATGAAAGGGATAAAGGTGCAACATCTTCAGGTATCTCGACGATTAAAAGCTTTATACAGCTCGCTGCAGAAAAGAATATCAGTGGAGAACTTTGTACTGCATGGGATGATAGATCGCCTCACATGGAAACTTACTGGCGCGGATTTATTGCTTCTGCCGAATATAGCTGGTCTCCCAAAGGGCGTACATTGGAAGAATTTGACAAGGCCTGGTTACAGAGAGAGTTCGGAGTGTCCATGCCTGACTATATAAGCTTTAATAATCAATTGTGGGAAGGTTCAAACTTTTGGTATAAAGCATTTTTCAGAAGAAGTGGCGATAATAGAATGCAAAGCCTGGTGCAACTCGAACATTGGCTCCCCCCAATGGAAGGTCAGGAAAAATTGCAGTTTGACTATACAAAAAAACTGATCGAGTTGCCCGATCTTAATTCCCCGGGATCATGGAGCCGGCAATACAAAGACCGTCTTGACAGGTCTCTTATTGAGGTGAATAATTATAAAACTTTATCAGCAAGGTTGAATGAACTTTATGACGCATCTAAAAGGAACAGGTATTACTGGAGCCTTTCGATTGCACTTTACAATCTTCAGAATGCAGCTCCACGCATTTTACTGGCATTAAAGCAATGTGACATTGCTGATAAGGTTCAGCAGAAGGTTGGTTTCGAAAATGTAAAGATTGCCATGAAGGATTTTCACCAAACTTGGATCGAATTGGAATCAGTATATGGGCAAACACGGTTTACTACTTATCCTGTCAATTATGTTCCCGACCGGTATTTTCATTCGGCCAGCCAGCGCGAAGACTTGACCTGGATGATACAGGCTGAAGAAATGTACTTTGGAATGATTGAAAAATGGCTGGAGAGTCAACTGTAAATGCCACAAATAATGTAATAGGGAAAATGATTTTTATACCATTTTGAATTATAGTCTATCATAAATATCAGTAAATCTAAAAAAGTGAATAACAACAAAGTGAATATTTATTTTTTTGAACGATATCAGAATAGTTACAATATTTTTTTTCGGTCTAAAATTATATTGAGATTTATTCCATTCATCTGCGTTTTATGCTTTACATCATTACTGAAGGTATCAGGTCAGGATCGGACAAAAATTGACAGCATAAAATATTTTGACGGACTCGAGCTTGCAATCAACGGCAAATTTCATTACGAAAAAAAAGATATGCATTTCCCTCAGGCAATAAGCACATTGCATAAGGATATATGGAATCCTGGTCAGAATTCTTCAGCAAAATCTATCAGTAAATCACAGGATCAAAAACAAAAATCCCATGTTCAATTAATAGCCGATGAAATTGATTTTGCCGCAAAGCAATATAAACTCATGAGAAATTTACTTGTAAATATACCATGTGCATTTCCAAAAACGACTGATAAAAACGGAGATCTGGTTACTTGTGATTCATCCTGGTGGACGACTGGCTTTTTCCCTGGTTCAATGTGTCTTTTATATGGCGAAACTCATGATAACAGCATAAAAATACAGGCAGAAGAATATTTGTCAGAATTGGCCAAATATCAATTCATATTGGATAACCACGATATTGGATGGATCATCAACAGTAGTTTTGGTAATTGGTATCGCTTAACCGGGAATAAACAATACGGACAAATCATTGTGCAAACCGCAAAATCATTGATTACCAGATTCAATCCCACTGTCGGTTGTATCAGGACATGGGATAAATCTGAGCTCAGAAAAGGTTCTGATTTTCTCGTCAATGTCGATAATATGTTGAACCTGGAATTATTAATTGACGCATTTAAAATCAGCAGGGACTCGTTGTTTCTAAAAATAGCCATACAACATGCCGATAAAACTTTAAAGAATCAGTTTCGTTCAGATAATAGTTCATTCCATGTAGTTGATTATAATTCTTCAACTGGTGAAGTAAGAAGTAAAAAAACAGGTCAGGGGTATTCGGATAATTCCTCATGGGCACGAGGTCAGGCGTGGGGGTTATATGGATTTACCATGATATACCGCGAAACCAGGAATCTACGTTATTTAAAACAGGCAGAGAACATTGCTGAGTTCATAATCAATCATCCACGGTTACCAGCTGATAAAATACCTTATTGGGATTTTGACTCTCCTGATATCCCAAACACCTATAAAGATGCCTCCGCTGGAGCTATTATTTGTTCAGCATTGATCGAGTTGAGTCAATTTGTAAAGAAAAAACAATCAAAGAGATATCTTTCAATAGCAAAACAACAACTGATGAGTTTATCTTCATCTTACTATCATGCAGAGTTGGGGAAAAATTCTTGTTTTATACTAAAACACTGCGTTGGAGCTCTACCGGGGAATTTGGAAGTAGATGTTCCGCTTATTTATGCCGATTATTATTACCTGGAAGCTTTGACGAGGTATAAAAAACTGGTCATGTCCATTGGCAAATGAGCAACAATAGCTAATGGATTTAAATGATAAATGATTTTGCTATCTAAATAAAAATCAGTTCCAATTTACTAAATGTAATTCTACTTTGAAAAAGATACATCGATTATTGGTCATTATAATATTGATTGTGCTTGCATGCGCCTGTGATAGAAATCAAAACCCCATTGATAAAAATCCTGATGTAAAAACAGAGGATCGTGTTAAGGATCTTCTAGAACGGATGACTTTGGATGAAAAGATTGCACAACTGTCGGAGGCAAGGTGTGATAACTTGAAAGAAGACAATAAGGCTAAGACCAGACAATTTTCTTTTGATAAATTTAAAAATGGAGTAGGTACGATTGATGGATTTACCCTTTCAGTTAAAGAATACGCGAATGCAGTAAATAATATCCAATATTATTT
>JBAZCD010000284.1:2158-4566 GCA_041671205.1 Pedobacter sp. | reverse complement strand
TGGTATCAAAAGCCAGATCTTGGTAGTCTTTTAATATATACGAACTATCAACATCAAATTCAATAGCTCTATCGCGGTACATTAATGTGTTGATTATATATTTTTTTTGCTTTATTTCATTCTCCAGCATAATCCTCATATTTTGCACTTTGGCTAATGCCGCTTTTGCTTTATAATAAGCATTGATCTTTTCAAGTCCATTTTTATACCGTATCTCAGCGCTTTGAATCATATAGTTCAAAAGCTTTTCATTATCATCCAGGATCAAGCTTTGCTTTTTGATGATTATCAATTCATAATAATTTCTCTTGGCTTCCGCAAATAACTGATTGAGTGTATAACCCTTTTTTTCCTTTTCTACAGAGGACATGAAAGACATGTATTTGAAATCGGCATTTAAGCGTTTGGGATTAGGGATGGTTTGCTGGGCGGCAATGGCATATTGGCCCATACCGGGTTGGCCGTCCATTGCCTTCCAGTAGCGGGAGGCATATGGCACCATGAAATACCCTGTTGACAGTTCAGGAGCCATCCAGCTTTTAGCGCCCTTGGCCGCTTCATCCAATGAACGAATTTCTGCATCGTACATTTTCAAAGATGGATTACTTGCCTGAATCGAGTCCAGAATTGAGTTGATACCCGTTTTTTCCTGACTAATGGCCGGGAGAACAGTGAGAACTGTAATCCCTAAAATGAAATAGAGTATCTTCTTCATATATTTTTTTTATTATTAATCATTTCATTCCTATAATTCTTTTTAAGTTTTCTGCCGTTTTCAAACCCAACTATTGTTTTAGTGTAATGGATTTGTTAACATATTCATATCAGTACTTTTTAATGTTTAGTTTCTAAAACATCTATTTTACCATGTTTTTTCAACTCATATTCTTTTTGCATTAAAAATACTAATGGTGTTACCAAGAGAATATGTGTTGATGAAGTCAGTACTCCGCCAATCATCGGCAGTACAATGGGTATCATTACGTCACTTCCTACTCCCGTACTCCAAAGAATGGGTACCAAACCAAATAAGGATACGCTTACTGTCATCAGCTTTGGCCTTAATCTTTTAGCTGCACCGAAAATTACATATTCTCTTAAATCATCCTTTGTAATTGTTTCATTTGAATTTCCCTTTTTTGCTATCAATTGATCCATCGCATCATTGAGATAAATGACCATCACAATACCAGTTTCAACGGCCAAACCAAATAATGCAATAAAACCAACTGATACGGCGACTGAAAGATTCACATCCCAGATATATATAAAATAGGCTCCACCAATCAAGGCAAATGGAATAGAGATAAGATTGAAGAAAGCTTCCTTCGCAGAATTAAAGGCAAAATACATGCACATAAAAATGATAATGAGAACAACCGGCATAATCATTTTTAAGGTTTTTTCGCCGCGGATTAAATTTTCATACTGACCGCTCCACTCCAGGAAATATCCTTTAGGCATGTTACTGATCATTTTATTTAATTTTTGTTGAGCTTCCTGAACGGTACTGCCTAAATCCCGTTCCCTTACATTAAATAATACCGTACCACGCAGCATCGCATTTTCAGAATTGATCATGGGCGGGCCTTCGTTTAATTGAATATCCGCCACTGCTTCCAGCGGTATGGGGCCGTAGGTCATCGTTTGCACCTGCAACCTTTTCAATGACTGAATATTATTCCTGAAATCCTGGGCAAAACGGGCGTTAACTGAAAAACGGCGGCGGCCTTCAATAGTAGTGCTAAGCAGCATTCCTCCCAATGACGCTTCTACCACCTCATTCACATCGTCTATACTTATACCATAGCGTCCAATTTCTTCCCGCTTTATAACTATATCAATGTATTTCCCCCCCGTAATAGGTTCTACATATAAATCTTTTACACCCGGTGTATCATCTAAGGCTTTTTTAATTTGTTGGGCGAAGGCATATATAGTATCCAGATTTTGACCATAAACTTTAACGCCAACATCTGTACGAATACCTGTAGAAAGCATATTGATACGGTTGATGATAGGCTGTGTCCAGCCGTTGGTAACTCCGGGTATCTGAAGCTTTGCATTCAATTCATTAATTACGCTGTCTTTAGTAAACCCCTTTCTCCATTCCTTACTAGGTTTCAGCATAATAATTGTTTCTACCATACTGATCGGAGAGTTATCAGTTGCTGAATTAGCCCTGCCTGCCTTACCCAGTACATGGGCTACTTCAGGAACACTTTTAATGATTTTATCCTGTACCTGCAATAAACGCTTGGCTTCTGAATTAGAAACATCAGGCATCATGACGGGCATAAATAAAAGTGAACCTTCATCCAAAGGGGGCATAAACTCACGACCGAGGCCCATCACCAAAGGAATACTGATGAGCAGTGCTACTACATTCACACCTATTGTTACCCATC
>JBAZCD010000284.1:0-2148 GCA_041671205.1 Pedobacter sp. | reverse complement strand
CGGTTTACAGGGTTAGCATTGTCGGGCAGAAACCTCCCCTTCATGAACAGAGAAATAAGTACCGGGCCCAATGTTAACACCAGTATTGCATCCACTGCCAGAATAAAAGTTTTTGTATAAGCCAGAGGGTGAAATAGCTTCCCCTCCTGCCCGGTTAAAAGGAATACCGGCAGAAAAGACGCGACAATAATAACAGTAGAAAAGAATACCCCTCTTGATACCTGTTTGCAGGCACGCTCAATAATACTCATTCTTATCTCCTCAGGAATTCTCCGATAAGAAGGTGCGTCTTTTTTACTAAAACGTTCTTTTAATTTTTCAAAGAAATTCATACTATTAAATATTTTCAGGGTGATCATTGTTTTGCCATTCAGAAAGCTGACGATAACTATTTTCAGACAAAATGATTCCATTGTCTACGATAACGCCAATTGCTAATGCAATCCCCGTTAAAGACATTAAATTAGATGGCATATCGAATGCCTCCAATAGAATAAAACTGATGGCGATGGTTACCGGAATTTGAATAATAATGCTCAAGGCACTGCGCCAGTGAAAAAGAAACACTAACACCACCAGACAAACCACAATTATCTCTTCAATCAGCTTTCCCTTTATTGTTTCAATAGCAGCCTCAATCAGTTCACTTCTGTCATAAGAAGTTTTAAATGTTACGCCTGGTGGAAGGCCTTTTTCAACCTCTTTCATTTTAGTTTTAACAGCCTTTATTACTTCATCCGCATTTTCGCCATACCGCATTACTATTATACCACCAACCACTTCACCCTCCCCATCCACGTCCAGAATTCCCAATCGTAAATCTCCCCCCATCTGAACTGAACCAACATCTTTAACTCTCACCGGTACGCCATTGTATTGGGCTAATGAAATATTTTCTACATCCTTTTTATTTTTTACATAACCTAATCCGCGAATAACATAAGCCATATCACTCATTTCAAATTTTCGTCCGCCTACGTCATTATTATTGGCTTTTACTTTATTCATCACGTCCATCATCGATACTTTATAAAACTGCATCTTCACGGGGTCAAGAACAATCTGGTATTGCTTTTCAAATCCACCATAGGAAGCGACTTCTGCCACACCTTTGACAGTTTGCAGAGCAAATTTTACATACCAGTCCTGCAAGGCACGTTGTTCTCCTAAATCTAATTGGGGGGCATCCAGATGATACCAGAAAACGTGACCTACACCTGTTCCATCTGGGCCCAATGCCGGAGTTATACCCGGGGGCAGTAAGCGCTGGGCATAGTTTAATCTTTCCAGAACACGGGTGCGGGCCCAGTAAATATCAACATCATCTTCAAATATCACATAGACAAAACTCATCCCGAACATAGAGGTACCCCGTATATTTTTGATACGGGGTATGCCCTGCAGATTGGATACAAGCGGATAGGTAATCTGATCTTCCATCAATTGAGGACTTCGTCCCATCCATTCTGTAAAAACAATAACCTGATTTTCTGAAAGATCAGGTAAAGCATCAATGGGGCTATCACGTAAAGCTATGACTCCCCAGGTAAACAGTCCGGCTGCCATGAGCAGGATAATGAACCTGTTGCGTAAGGATAATGAAATAATACTTTCAACCATCGCTGTTAGTGTTGATGGCCATCGTGGCTGCTGCTGTCCATAACTGTACTATCTGTTGAGCCAGCACCATCAGTCTTCTCAACCAGGTTCATTTTACAGATCGAACAGGTGCCTGGCTTATCACTTATGATCTCAGGATGCATCGGACAGGTATAAGCCGATGCTGTTTTCTGCGTTGAGATGGTATCGGTACCTACTGCCGCCGGCTTTTCAGAACTACTGCATGCGGCAAGGAATAAAATAACTGTAACTGCAATTGTGTTAACTAATTTTCTCATGATTATAAAATCTATAGTTAAGGGTAAAAAACTTTAAGGGTAATGCGGGCTCCTGAATGCTTTAACAACTGAAATGGAAGAGCAGGATCATTCAATTTCACATTAAAAAGAATCAGGAAAGCTTGGCGGCATAAAACGCCGGATCAGGCTGAAAGAAAATCAGGCCGAAAATGTTTGGGATCAGATACGGAAATTACAGTTGCGTAAGAAAACAAGTGTTTTCTGTGTTCGCGGAGGTGCCTGATTGCCG
>JBAZCD010000283.1:0-4573 GCA_041671205.1 Pedobacter sp. | reverse complement strand
GAAAGTCGCTTATGAGGGCCTACCAGTAATACTTTTGGGCTCAGTTTACCGGAGATCTTTAACTGATCTACTGCTATTCCGCTGAAATAGGTATCAGAAAATTTCTGGGCCTGATTTTCATCAATCCCAAAAAAACGACCCCAGGGCCTCAGCATATCCTTTTGTAAAATTTCAAAACCCTGCCCCCTCAGGTCCTCTTCTATATTCTGAAATATCTGTTCTTTCTGCAGTGCTGTATCCATATCATGCAATAATAAATTTAAAGCCTGATAAATGCAATTTGCAGAAGGAACTAAATAAAAAACGGATGACCAATTACTGGTTCATACCCACCGAAATCTTCCAGAATCCTGGTTCCCTGATCTCAACTTCAAGGATCTGCTGCGAAATGGTAATACGAACCCTCAGGGGGAAAACAACCTGGCGAAGCTGAACAACCTCTCCTCTTCCCGATTTAGTAACCTCATTCATAGAGTTGTAGCTGCCAACAGTAGCAAGTGCTGCGGTAATATCTGCTCCTAACATTTCAGGGCCCTCGAGACGCAGAGTTCCCCCGCTTGCATTTAAGGCCTCGATCTGAACCGTATTCTCTTTACCTCTGGTGTCCTTAATTACACTGACCCTGATCATATGCTGCCCCCTTTCGATAATCGTATAAGGTCTTTCGGATTTAGATTGTGCACTTGAAGAAATGGCTGTAAACCCAATAAGCGTAATCAAAATAATTTTGAAGTTCTTCATAATTCGTGATGTCTATAAATTTAACAGGATAAAAACGTTTATCTTTAAACCAGCTTATTGTGTTAAGCCAACAGCAATCTTCCAGAATCCGGCCTCTTTAATTTCCACATCAAGATACTGCCCGGAAATGGCTATTCGAAGTCTCACCGGAAATACAACATCCATTAATTGAATTGTTTCCCCTCTGCCTGAATTCGAGATCTGACGGGTCAGATTATAATTTCCCTGGGTTGGAATTACCTCCTGGATGTCTGCTGCCGGAAGGATCCCCCCTCTGACCAAAGCTGTCCCTCCGCTTACATTCAGCGCCTCAATCTGAACAACGTTCTCTGTCCCTCTGACTTCCTTCCTTACACTTATGTTGGTCATGTATGTTCCTTTTTCATAGACCTGATAAGGCTTTGCTGCCTTTTCTTTAGGCTGAGCTATCACAGAGAGAGCAGACAATATAATGAATCCCAGGAACAGGTATTTGATCGGTTTCATAATTCTGAGTTTGATTTTAATAAATATACTCAAATTAATTGGATGGATCTCAGGAAATAATCAGTCCGAAAGTATTGGATTATTGCAATAAAGGCCGCCTCAGGATTACTGAGACGGCCTTTATAAATTCACCTGATTACAAATATTGTTGATTCAGTGTCCCGACCGGAATAAAATACCGTTTATTGGTCAATCCTCCTTAACTTTCTGCTCCAGCTTTAAAAATGCGCTTCTTCTTGGTGCCGGCATTTCAAAATTATCTCCTTTTAAGCCTTTCCATAGTACTTCATTGAATAACTTGTCATCGTTTTTATCAACCTCTGCAAAATCAAAACCTTCAGAAATTTTTGACCACTTTGAAACGATTTTATTCGTCTCATTAAGATCAACCTGGTTTGAAACAGCCTTAAATTTTGTAAAATCAGGTTTATAGGTAAAACTTCTAAACATTGGCATTGCCGCTGCATCATACTGACTCATAGGAGGTAATCCCAGAATCAACTCCATGGTTCTCAGCATTCCGGAAGTAGAGTACATGGTATGATCCTTATAGTTTCTTTTGGTGTAGGGACTAACAACCATGGCGATTGAGCGATGTGCATCCACGTGATCAGGGCCATTTTGCGCATCATCCTCAAGAATAAATATTGCAGACTGCGACCAGATTGAACTGTTGCTGATATATTCAACCAGTTTACCAACTGCCAGATCATTATCAGCCACACAGGCATATGGGCTGGGCTTACCAACCGCCAGTCCCTGGGTATGATCAGCTCCAAGGCGGATAGTACTTAACTGAGGAATCGCATTTTTAGACAACAAAACATCAAAATCGGTTTTCCATTGCTCAAAACGTTCAACATCTTTTACCGTCTGATCATAATAGCCGGTAAATGTTGAGCACACATGATCACGATCCAGCACAGGAATATTTCCTTTGTCCTTGTCTGCAAAAACACCATAGGTTCTGAAAGATACCCCATTCCTTTTACACACATCCCATATAAATCCATCTTTATTATTGGCAACTGTTCTGCGACCCATCCCTTCAGTTACCCCACCACGACGTCCGTAGCCCGTTGGCCAGGTCTTTTCCAGATAATCAGTTGCATAAGCTCCCAGCGACCAGTTATGCCCATCAGCACTCACCTCAGCATCCACATAAAAATTGTCGAGCAACACATATTCTCTGGCCAGTTTATGCTGATTAGGGGTATACTTCTCTCCAAAAAGGGTTAATGTTGAATCTCCGTTCCCTTCCCTGATATCTCCAAAAACCTGATCGTAAGTTCTGTTCTCCTTGATCACATAAAAAACATATTTGATAGGCGAGGGCTCACCAACTTTTTTGGGAACCGGATTACCTGCTTCACCATCAGCAACTAATTCTTTGTCTTTAGTGTAAGGAGTATTGATGAAAACATTTTTGGAATAGATCCCGAGTTCCGGGGCACCCGGCTCATCGATCACACTCATGGTTCCCTTCATCAGGTTTCCGATATACTGAAGCCTGTTATTTGCCTGAGGTAATTCGCCTTTATGCGATTCTGATTTAACGTCTTTTCTAACAGGCTGCGGTCCCAAAGGGTTTGCAAAAGAAGAAAAGCCCTTACCATTACTAACAAATAACTTATTGCCAACAACCCGCACAGAGGTAGGAAACCATCCAACAGGTATAAACCCTTTGGAAACACTCTTACCCTTCTGACTTAGGTTAAAAACGGCAAGACAGTTATTATCTGCATTGGCTATATACAGACTTTTTTCATCTTTCGATAATGCTAAACCATTGGTTGTGGAACCGGTTGGCGAATCAGGAAATAATGCCGCATCAAGCACTTCAATAACTTTCTTTTCTTTTACATCAATTACCGAAACACTGTTATCCTGCGAATTAGCGACGTAGAGTGTATTTCCGCTTCTGTTCAGTATTAATTCATTCGGATTATAGGAAACATCAACAGTAGCTGCAATTTTCTTCAGTTCGGTATCAAAAAAAGCAACCTTCTTTCCACCCCATAAAGAAATATAAAGCGTTTTCCGGTCGGGAGAAAGTACACAGGTATATCCTTCATATCCGATACTCTGACTGTGAACGATCTTCTTGCTTAACAGATCAATAACATACAGCGAATTATTTTCCTTTGTAACTGCATAAAGAAGGTTTCTTTCATCATCAATCTCTATACCTACCGGAGATATTTTTTCAGGCCATGCATTACCTAAAACCAGTGTATCCCTAATCTTTAGCTTGCCTTCAAGCAATTCGTATTTAAGAATCCAGTTATCATTACCACCCGATGCATACAGAAACCGGTCATTACTGCTGAACTTAAGCCCGTAAAATGATTTGGGAATCTCAACCTGATCCAAAACAACTTCAGTCTTTGGATTAATGAGCTGCAAAGTTTGTATACCCTGTCCGTTATTGGTCACGGCCATCAATTTTTCAGATTTGGATACTGCTATATTCAGGGGCAGGTCGCCCAGTTCAATTGATCTTCCTGCCGGAGATAACGACCATCCATTAGGAAGCATTATTCTTTTAGAAGCCAGCTGGTCATTTAAATTCTGTGCATTTGTTTCAAATACCAGAAACATAAATGCCAGAAAAAGTACTTTTCTCATAATTGGCCTTTATAGTGTAAATTTACTATTTCTCCCACCAAACTTTCACATCACTGTTATCTCCACCCATGGAGGTAACTGCTGCCTGTAAGTTAACTGAATTTAAGGATTGCAAATAGGTAGGGTAAGGTACACGGGAAGGGAATTTATTCTCAGCCGGTATTCCGGTTCCTCTTGGCAATACCGGATATCCTGTTCTTCGCTTCTCAAACCAGGATTGATAGTCAACGAAGAAATAAGCATAATATTTTTGGAGCATAATTTGCTCCAATTGCTGAGCTATGGAACCGGTAGAATCATATGCTATACCTGCCTGATTCAAAAATCCAGCTGGCATACCTGCGCCCCATTGAGCCATGGAAGCTGCTATGCCAGACTCATAATGCGCCTTAGCAGTTTTCCCAGTATTATATCCTTTTAATGCCAATTCAGCTTTAATAAACTCCACCTCTGAGTAAGTCATCATTACTCCTAAAAGTGGTGATGTCTTTAATGCATCAGTATAACTTGAATTTCTACCCACTATATATTCTAAACTAGTTGGATAACCACTTTCTATCCCCTGATAAACACTTATTCCATATACCGTAATGGGGATTGCCCAAATTGCTCTTCTCGGGTCGTTTACAGTATTCATGTGATTAAGAAAGAACTTCGTGAAATAAGTTCCCTCTCTCCAGTCTAAAGTACGGGCCTGATAGTATGGATTAAAATAAGG
>JBAZCD010000282.1:0-4573 GCA_041671205.1 Pedobacter sp. | reverse complement strand
ATAGAAAAATAAATTTGCGCAAGTGATTGCTTGCATATATATTTGCAAGTGATTGCTTGCGCAATAAAAAATGAGTAAGATGAGAAGAGATGTATATCAAGCGATAGCAGACCCTACGAGGCGCGCTATAATAAGCCTCATAGCCTTGCAAGCAATGACTCCAAATGCTCTTGCAGAGCATTTTAACATTTCAAGGCAAGGTGTGTCAAATCATATCAAGATACTAACTGAGTGTGAGCTTGTAAAACAAGAACAACAAGGACGAGAAATTTATTACACACTTGAAATAAAAAAATTGAAGGAGATAGACAAATGGCTTGAGCAATACAGAAACATTTGGGAAAGCCAGTTTAATCAACTTGACAAAGTATTATCAGCAATTAAAAAGCAGAAAAAATGAAAAACAATTTGCTATTTGATTTTACCGTTGACAAAGCAGCAAAAACGGTATTTATAAAAAGAGAATTTACTGCCGAACTTTCACTTGTATGGGATGCTTTTACCAAAAAAGAAATTCTTGACCAATGGAATGCACCTGCACCGTGGACAGCAAAAACAAAATATATGAATTTTGAAGTTGGTGGAAAGAGATTTTATGCTATGGTAAGCCCCGGGGGAGAAGAGCGTTGGCTACTTCAGGAATATACTTCCATTACTCCAAAAACCAATTTCAAAATGTCGAATGCTTTTGCAGACAAAGATGAAAACCCTGAATTGCCAGGTTCTGAATGGGATTACAATTTCAGCGAACAAAATGGTATAACAAAAGTGAGTATTACTATTTTTAATGAATCCTTTGACCGTATGGAGAGGCTGCTTGAAGGCTTCCAACAAGGATTTACAATAACGTTGAATAGCCTGGAAAATCTATTGGCAACTTTATCCAAAAAATGATTTACATTTTCAAAACTACTGTCAAAACAAAAAATCAGGTTAAGAAACTCAAACCGTATATTAATAAAATACTTCAAAATAAAAAATGGAATTTCGACATTGGAGACTGCGACAAGATTTTGCGTATTGACAGTGAAGAAAATATCATTTTGCCGATAATAAACTTACTAAAAATTCATAACTTTTACTGTGAAGAATTAGAGTGAGAAGCAACGAACGGCTAACAGCAGCTACCCAAAAGGCGGGGTTTCGTGTTCCAAAGACAGTTTTGTGGTAGCCGAAAGTTCAGTTCTCCGAATGAAAAGTTGTGCTGAAAAGCCCACCAACGCAAAGCTGCAAATCGTTAAAAATTAACAGAATTAAAATTTTACTAACTAGAATTAATTTTAAACTTGTCATATTGTACCAATTATTGGTAACTTTAATAAAAAATAATAAATGATGAATAGAAACACCTCAATATCAATAGGAGACTATTTTGACGATTTTATTCAAAGCAGGATATCTTCCGGACGATACAAAAATGTAAGTGAGGTAGTCAGAGCGGGATTAAGGCTTTTGGAAGAAGAAGAAAATAAGCTCTTTGCTCTTAGAACAGCTATTCAGGAAGGGATTGAGAGCAGCATTGCTGATGATTTCAATCCTGTGTTACATTTAGAAAAAATGAAAACTACCCCGAATCAGGTTAAGGTAGACAAACCGTAATGGCCGGGTATAAATTTACAAACAAAGCAGTTGAAGATTTAACTCAGATTTGGAATTATACCATTAATAAATGGTCTGAAAATCAAGCAGACATCTATTATCATTTGCTTTTGGAGAATTGCCAGGAGCTTGCAAGCAAACCCAGTTTAGGCAAAGACTATTCAGAAATAAGCCAAAACCTATTGGGGATCAAAGCTGGGAGACATATCATTTTTTACCGCAGGATTGGAGGCAATAAAATAGAAATCATACGGATTCTCCATGGACAAATGGATTTAAAGAAGAGAATCAAAGAAAAATAAGCCTATACATTCGTTTGAATGTCTCTACCCAAACCTGAATCAAGTTCAGGTTGACAATGCCTGATTAATTTTAACCCAGATTCAAATAAAAAGATAAACGCTCGGCAGTCAGATCACTGGCACTAACCACATATTTTGCCTGGTTATAGAATTCTTCGCGCTCCTGAAGCTTTTTGCGGATAAAATCGATCAGCTCATCCCCTTTCAAATGCCGGATCAGAGGCCGGTCGGTTTTTGAATGCTCCAGGCGGCTTGCCAGAGCCTTTGGCGACAGGGAAAGATAAGCCACCAATCCGTTTTTGTTCATCCATTCCATATTATCCCCAAAGCAGGGTGCTCCGCCACCGGTAGCGATGATAGCATTTTCCGGAAATTCGGTTTTTTGCAAAATATCACGCTCCAGTTCACGGAATGCTCCTTCACCGTGGAGTTCAAAATAATTAACAATACTCATCCCTGCCCTGGATTCAATTACCTTATCCAGGTCAATAAAATCATATTTTAAATAATTAGCCAGCTTTTTTCCAATGGTAGTTTTGCCGCTTCCCATAAATCCGATCAGGAATACCTTCATAAAACTCTATATTCTAAAAAATGTGCAAAGCGATAATCGCCTGCTATACTATTGATTATTAAATATTTATAAATTAATCAGAGGACATGAATTGAGGATCAATCTGCTCCGAAATATTTTGAAGCCAATTCATCATAAGATGGAAGATTGTGGAAATGCCATTTATTGATGATCGTGCCATTTTTCAGCAATAGTACTCCAGGATTTGCCCTGACCATACTTTTCAGAGGAATGGCATCCGCATAAAATATTTCCATAATCAGTTTATTCTTTTTACTGAAAGCCTTCGCATCCTGAACTGAATTCGAAGTCAGGAATACCGTACGAATATTGAAATTTTCTGCTGCATTGATGGCTATCGCATTCAGATCACCAATGCCTATCAAATCGGTTTTCGAAAGGTCATAAGCCACAATCACCAGATTATAATAAGGGTTTTCCAGAATCTCAGCGTTGTAATCAGTCCCCTGGCTATCGGTAATTTTAAGATCTTTGATCTTAACTTCAAACCCCTTCCTGATCAGTTTACTTTCAGGATCACCGGTAACTTCCCAGTTCTTATCTTTCCATATTCCCGATTTCAGATATTCCTTATCAGTGACTGATTTTGACTCGCCTGTAGCCTTGTTTTTTAAAGTATAGGTGATCTCATATACATCCTGAGCTGCTCCGGGAGGCGTGATCATTAACTGAGGGATATTATTCCCAACCTTATAAGGCAGAAAATCAAGAATGGGCAGAAAACTATACGTGTACAGTCCAAATCCAAATGAAATCAGAACTAGAATGCCAGAGATCCAATTTTGAACATTTTCACTCCTTATCAAAGGCCTGATATCATTGCGCTTTATAAAGATCTGCAGGATCATTGCAAGCAGAATAATATCCTTTATGAACGACTGCCAGGGCGTTAGCGGAATGGCATCACCAAAACAGCCGCAGGATGTTACCACCTTAAAAAAGGCCGAATAAAAGGTCAGGAAAGTAAAGAAAACGATGATCAGCAATAAGCCCCACGCAACTTTTTGTATCCGGATACCAAGCAACAGAAGGGCGCCAAGCACAATTTCAAGAGTACAGAGCAATATGGCGAAGGCACTGGCATAATCATGCAGAAAAGCGATATGAAAAACTTCAAAATATTCCTGCAGCTTATAGCCAAAACCCAGCGGATCATTGGCCTTGATCAGACCGGAGAAAATGAACAATAATCCTACAATAGTTCTTCTGATGTGCAAGCCGGCATTTTTCATAAGAGAGGGATTTCTAAGTTTATGAACAGGAATTTCCCCGAAGAATATTCACCCGTTCTGAATCGATTTAATGAAGTCCGAGTTTGATCAAAGCAAAGACCGAATAATTGAGCATATCCTGATAATTTGCTCTTACCCCTTCCGAAGCCAGTGTCTGTCCGGCATTATCCTCAATCTGCTTTACTCTGAGGATCTTCATCAGTATAAGATCAGTCAATGAACTGATTCGCATATCGCGCCAGGCTTCTCCATAATCATGGTTCTTGGCGAACATGAGTTCCTTCGTCTCATTCACCTTTTTGTCAAAATACATCTCAACTTCATCAACCGGAAGCTCGGTTCTGACATCATTTTCAAGGTCCAGCTGCATCATAGCTATTATACAGTAGTTAACGATACCAATATATTCTGAAGTAATATCCTCTCCAACCTTTGAAACTTTCTTTTCTTCAAGAGTCCGGATCCGCTGAGCCTTAATAAAGATCTGGTCGGTGATAGAAGAAATTCTCAAAATGCGCCATGCAGTGCCGTAATCGCTGCTTTTCTTTATAAAAAGTTCTCTGCAAACTCTGATTACCTTGTCGTATTCAACTGAAGTTTTGTTAATCAAAGCCTTTATTTTTTATTTGTTAGAACCATGAATTAATCGGTATTTTGCCATTAGTATGGTGGGTAAAAATACAGTTTTTCAGCAAAAATCAACGCTAAATATTCGGGGTACTTTGATGGATCTTTCAGATCCCAAAATAATGGGAATTCTGAATCTCACTCCCGATTCTTTTTACGATGGAGGGAGAAATAACAGCCTCCGTGATGCCCTGAAAAAGATTGAACAAATCTTGTCT
>JBAZCD010000281.1:0-4574 GCA_041671205.1 Pedobacter sp. | reverse complement strand
ATAAGTATTCCATTCCTCAACCCAACCCCTTGCCCAATCTCTCCATAAACTGTTTCTGCCATCTTTATGATTGGTCTGATCCAAGTATCGTTAGGTTCCTTGAATGACTGATTAGGCCAACAAATATCTGTTGCTGTCGCCCAGGAAGTTGAAAATTTATTCATAATTTCTTCCCGAATTTGTTCAAGTGTCATTCTGTGCCTCCACCAGTCGGAACCAGTGTTTTCATTTTTTGAATCTCTTTGTATAAAAACAACATCATTTCTTGCAAAGCCAACCGATAAATCCCCATCGGAGCTTGCTTACTCCAACCATTCTCAAGGCGCTCGGCATAGGGCAAATTATTAAACAACCAAATATCCCCATCCCCAACCTTCCATGTCCAGGCCATTGCTTTTTGAAGAGCAACACTTTCTGGGATTTCCTGATCTTTTACCCCTTTAACAACTCCCTCCCCTTCAGACGGTTCAAGGTTTGCAATAGCATTACTTGCCCGATAAGCACCGGTATCAACAGGGCTGCGTTTTGTAATGTTTCTATGAACATCCAAAACGCCTTTCCTAAATGCTTGACTTATCTCTGCATCAATCAAGACAGCCAATTGCTGTAATTGACTTGAAAAACCAGCAGCATTCTGGGCAAGTTCTTCCTGCATTTCCATTATTCAGAAACCTTCTTTACCTTTGGTTTTCTGGCATCAATCAACTCTTCTTTGAGAAGATCACGCTCTTTTGTCAATTCGATGATTCTTTTATCCCTGATAGCAATTTCGTTTTTCAGATTTGCTATCTGTCCTTCAAGAAAATTTTTGCTTGGCATTTTTACCTCCATTATTTAACATCCACAAAATAAATAATTGTTGTCCCGCCCGGTTTCAAAGGAACTGTTTTTTCCGGATGCCAAACTTCGGAACCATACTCAATCCGGAAATCAACATTATCCAAAACAGGAAGATTTTTCGCGGATAACAATACTCTTATCTTGTTTGATTTACTATATTGCCCGGCCTCATTTATCATTGTCGGATTCAATAAAACTCCTCTTGTCGAATATGTTGTTTCCGCCGATGAATAAGAATCCGCAGTTGCATTATAAGTATTATGAGTTTCTAATATCAAAGACATCGCATCCCCGTACTTATCAATCATCCTCTTGGCCATATCCTGCTTTTTTGACCAATCAGTTGAAATAACAACTGCAGCCTCAGCGACAGGATCATTGATAACATATAAAATCCCGACCTTTGTATAATGCTCATGCGATGAAGTATCGACATCGCAAGTAATTGTATACTCAGTATCGTTTGTCCCTGCCTGTACCCAGAAATTAACAGCAGAACCATCAACATTTTGTTTTGTGGCATCAAGCAAAGTAGCAGTAACGTCTGCACCATTCTCATCTACAGCAACAATAACTGCAGTGGCAATGGTTGCGGAGCCGATATCTGAGCCAAAATCAAATTGCTCATAATATTCCTCTGCAACCTGCTTATTCCCAAAATACCCTGTTGTCATAAATATATCTCCGTATCCTCTGGAGTAATCAAAATTGTTCCGTCAGAAGATCGAACATAAAGCCGAAAGCCCTTACAAACAATGCAATGCAAATATTCTGGTTTTGGCGGTTCAATATATACATTGCTTTCAATTCTTTTTGTCTTGCCATCATAAGGTTTAAAAAGAGTAATAGTTGAAGATGTGACATCTATTACAAACCACCATTTTTCTCCATCATGTCTTTTGCGAATTAAACTCCCTTTTTTAACAATACCGCTAAGGTCTTCAGAAGTCTTGACCTGGGTTGAACCATTTTCCCATTCTAAAAATCCGGGAAGCATCTCAGCAGACTGAAAAGCCTGTTTAATAAAGCCTCTCCCGAAACGTTTTATCATCGGTACTCCGACAATATCGTGCCGTGGTAAAGTTCCTTGTGGAATAAGAGAAAAACGAGAACAACCAGATAAATCGCTTCCTTTAGAAATAACCGTTCCGTCTTTCTTCTCCGCTTCCCACTTATATACTTCTGAAATTTTCATTTTTACCTTTTAAATTTCATCGTAAGCCAGCGTCAGCGTCTCTGCAACCAATGTCCTATGCGGGGCAGTCGATGCTACACTCATTTGCAGTTGAATCAAGTCTCCGATATAAGAATCATCATCAGCAGGAACAAATGGGCCAGGATCGTTTACATCCCCATCAAAAGGAGTGCCAGCAGTATAGCCAAATAAATCCGTTGATGTCGCCATTGCGGTCTTATAATTGGCCAACCAATCTACAGCGCGATTAAAAATCACTACCCCGATTCCTGTCCCAAAAGTATTGCCCCCATCTGTATACCAACGCAAATTGCTAACATTGGTATTCGGAGGATCTGTCATTTTCACCCGAAGCTGTTTTGTATATGAATAATTACTCCCTGCTGCCGGGACTTGTAAGGGATTATTCGCATCAACAGTTGCGTTGTCGGCATCCTTAAACCTTACTGTCCCAGAAGTTTTATCTGTCCCTACAGCCAAGGCACTCATCTCGTGGATTTGTATTGTTGCCGCCATTTCTTAACCTCCTATCAAACAACTTTTTGTCGTGGCATATCCTGCCATACTTTATTCCGTTTACTATGAACAATAAAATGAGGAGTAATATGTTCCCCTATTTCAAAAACAACAGAATCTAAAGAACAATTGTAAGAATGAAAAACTGTTGCAATTGCATCAATAGATAATGTCTTCACCAATCCTATTTGTAATAGAACAGCATCAGACAAGATGAATTTACTCTCTGTTTTTTGTAGCATGGCAGAGAGATTGCAAAGAATTTGATATTCCTTTTTGACCAGGGTATCAATATCTGAAAAAGTCAGTTTTTGCTTCATAAGCAGAGAGTCTAAATCTATTGCCTCAACGATAATTGCCTGGATCAAACTATCCAGATTAAGATGCCCTGTACTCAATAAATAAATTAAAGAATCCATTGAAACTGTTTCATCAAGCCCTGTTAATTGTAAGAGAGCATCCAAAGAAATGGCCTTACTTTGGGCCGCTTGTAATAATGCATCCAAAGAAATGGCTTTACTTTGGGCCGCTTGAAGGAGAGCATTTAAAGATGTTGTTATAATCTCTGAACTCTTTATCAGGGCATCCAATAAAGTATTGGTAACTTCCCCTTTTTGTATCAAAGAATCAAGAGATAAGTAAACAGTAACTAACCCGCTTATCAAAGCGTCAAACTGGTTAGAAATATCTAAAGAACTCTGGGTTAAAGCATCAAGAGAACTTCCTTGTGACAACTGTTTCGACAACAGGGCATCTAAGGATAAGGAGATTTGAGTCGTTGCCAAAAGTAAAGCATCCAGATCAGAAATTGAGAATTGGCCTTGTAATTGTAATAAAGCATCTAATCCAGAAGAAATAGTTTTCAATTTAAGAATTAAGCTATCTAATGCCACCGTTTCATCTTTGGTTTGATAGATAAGCGCGTCCAAGGAAGAATCGCTTGTTCTCAATAAATAAAGCAATGTATCAATACTGATTACACCAGTTTTTGTTGATTGAATTAAAGAATCTAATGAAATAGTTTTTGTCATTATAGACTCAATACAGGCATCAATATCAGCAACTTTTGTAAACGATTTTTGAGCCAGGGCATCCAAAGAAACTGTCTGGGCAATACCAGTCTTTTGGAGAAGGGAAGATAAAGAAGCCGTAACTGTTATTATTACTGGGGCAGCAGTAGAGACCCACATTTCAACATCAAGATTTATGAAGTCTAATGATGTCAGGTCTCCGAAAATTACGTCATTCATTTTTACCACCTATTACGACGGCTTTTATAAAGCTGTCCAAACATGCCACTTACAAAATCAAGGGCTGACTTCGGACGAAGCGTTGTGTTCCTAATGCCATTGTATGAAATATGATAATCAGTTATAGAGGGATTAAAATAAAGCCTGCGCGCATAGACGGCTGAGCCCGATGAGGTATCGACAAGCTTCCCATTTACAGTTACAAGTCCCGTGCCAGAGCTTAAAATCCCGGCACATCCAGCCACGGAACCACCTGTCACAGTTCCGGTAATGGTGATCGCGCCAGATCCCGTTTGATAAATGCCATACGCAGACGCATTACTCCCGCCTGTTACATTTCCATTGACAATGACTCCCCCCGTTGTCAAAGCTGCATTTATTCCATAGCCTCCAGTTACAGTACCCCCCGACACATTTCCATTTATTGTCACCTGGGCATTTCCATTAAGGAAGATACCAACTACTGCTGTTACTGTCCCACCACTGACAGTATAATCCCCGTTCACAACAATACTTCCCGTACCATTTGCCCTTATGCCATGTCCATATGTACCCGCAACTACATTTCCAGCCACTGTTACCGCGCCGGTAGAAGCGTTTATTATGCCATACGCAGACGCAATTCCTCCCCCCGTTACAGTTCCAGAGACAGTTAAATCTCCAGTAGACGAATTATTAATCCCACTCACCGCCGTTGATGCGCTACCTGTTACGTCCCCAGTTATTGCAAACGTTCCTGCTGCCAATGTAGATGTTATACACGTCGTAGTTCC
>JBAZCD010000280.1:0-4617 GCA_041671205.1 Pedobacter sp. | reverse complement strand
AAGTAAGGTTGTTGCGACCGATATTGACTCCAAAAGGCTGGAGGCACTAAAAAGAGAAATACAGACAGATGGGGGAGAGATTACAACTTTATTGGCCGATATGGCAAAAGAGAAAGATATAGAAAATATGATCTCGGCAGCTGTATTGACTTATGGTACATTAGATATTCTGGTTAATAATGCAGGTATAATGGATCATTTTGCCCCTGTTGCAGAAGTTGATAATGCAATGTGGGAAAAGGTGATGAAAATCAATGTCGATGGGCCCTTTAAAGCAATGAGGAGTGCGGTAAAGATCTTCTTGGCTAAAGGTTCAGGTGTAATCGTCAATATTTCCTCTTTGGGAGGAATTAATGGTGCAAGAGCAGGTTCGGCTTATACCACAAGCAAGCATGCCCTTATCGGACTGACAAAAAATACCGGATACATGTATTCAAAATCCGGTATTCGATGTAATGCGATTGCGCCGGGTGCAGTCAATACCAATATCGGAGATACCATCGATTTTAGTAAAATTACAGCATTGGTGAATGACAGGATCATGCCGGGTATGGCTTTAAATCCCCGAACCGGTGAACCGGCTGAAATCGCAAAAGCAGCACTCTTTTTAGCCAGTGCTGATTCGAGTTTCGTTAATGGAGAGGTATTAGTTGTTGACGGGGGCTGGAGTGCTTATTAAGCTTAAAGCTGAAGGCATAAAGCCGAAAGCAGCCATTATCCTCAGCTTCAAAACTGTTTGTATCAGGAATAATGGTTCAGGGTTTTAAAAATTATTCTATATTACATTAATTTTCAGGGGCTGATGCCCAATCCAAATTGAGAAACCATTTATCAGTATACCTGTTTTAATTATGTTCAGAGACTTTGTGATGTTCATTTATGTGTTATTCCAATGCTTTTTTCTGAATATATCATTCGCCCAGGTGAAAAGTGAAGGCGATTCTGAAGAAGATGCCATTCAAAATGCCGTTTCAGTCTATTCTCGATCGTTAGGTGAACAATCCGGAATATACCGCGGTACAGAGTATACCGGGTATCCTCACAGGATACAAACCGGACATCCTTTTTTTGAATCATCAGATTTAACTTATGGAACTGTTTTCTATGATGGGATGCTTTATAAAAGCGTCCCGATGTGGTATGATCTGGTTAAAAATCAGGTAGTCATTCAGTACATTGACCGGTTTTCAAAGATCAGCCTCCATAATGAAAGAATAGCATACTTTTCTCTGTATAACCACCATTATATTCATATAAACAAAGACACTTCGAACAGAACATCCTTGTCTGAAGGGTTTTATGACCGCATTTATCATGGAAAGACCGAAGTGCTGGTGAAACGATCTAAAAATACTTTAAAGGAGGTGAGCACCGAGGGGATATTCATTACGATCCTGAAACAAAAGAATGATTTCTACCTGAGGAAGGGGGAACTTTATTATGCTGTTGAAAGCCCGGGCTCTGTTTTGAAAGCATTAGGCAGTAAGCAGAAAGAGATTCAGGAATTTCTGAAAAAGAGCAATGTCAAATTCAGGAAAGATCCTGAGAATGCAATCGTTCGAATAGTGAGGTACTATGATCTTTTAACAGAATTAAAATGAAGAAAACAAGTATTCTTTTTATCTGTTTATTGATTACTGTATGGCATGTTGCCGCACAGGTTAAGCCGGTACCAATTAGCGTTGACTTTAAAGATGTAAGTATTCAGGACTTTGTAAAAGAGATCGAAACGAAATCTAATTATCATTTTTACTATAATCCCGCAGAGTTCGATAGTGTAAGGGTTACATTAAGTGCAAAGAATGAATCTGTTTCTTCTATTTTGAGATCGGCTTTCAGAAATACCAATTTCAATTATACTGTTGATCCAAATAATAATGTATTTCTAAGCAAAGGAGTTGAGATTCTGGCCAGTCTCCCCTATGGAATATTTGAGAACGAAAAGGACTCTGTAAGCTGGCAGATGCAAAAGGAACCTGAACTTATTGCAGAACTTACTGGTACAGTTGAACAGGGAATTCTGTCATCCGCTCTTGAAAGTAAACAAATTCAGATAGGGAATAAGACTGCCCAACTCAGACCCGGGAATGTCACATTGGTGGGCTATGTGCGTGATGCAAAGACCGGTGTCCCTGAAATTGGAGCTGCTGTTTTTGTTGAGAGCCCCCGAATCAGCACCTACACCAATCAGTTTGGCTATTATACACTTGTTATACCGCGTGGACCTCATATTCTCAATATTAAAGCATTGGGTATTCAGGATACCAAACGTAATTTAATGATCTATTCAGATGGAAAGCTGGATGTTGAGATCCAGACACAAGTCCTTTCATTGAGGGAAGTCGTTATTTCTGCTGAGAAATCTGCCAATGTCAGGAATGTGCAAATGGGGGTTGAAAAGCTCAGTATCCGTTCCATTAAGCAGGTGCCGGTGGCGTTCGGGGAAGCAGATATTGTCAAGGTAATGCTGACTCTTCCGGGTGTGAAATCTGTTGGAGAGGCAAGTAATGGATTTAATGTCAGAGGAGGGGCAGTTGATCAGAATCTGATTTTGTTTGATGATTTGACAATTTACAATCCTTCCCATTTTTTCGGATTCTTCTCAGCATTTAATCCGGATGTGATCAAGGATGTGGAATTGTATAAAAGCAGTATCCCATCCCGTTATGGCGGACGTTTATCTTCTGTTCTTGATGTAAACAGCAGGGATGGTAATACCAAAAAGCTAAGTGGAACTGCCGGAATAGGACTTTTGACGGGCAGATTGAATATTGAAGGCCCGATTATTAAAGACAAGACTTCTTTTATACTTGGCGGAAGAACAACCTACTCGAACTGGCTGCTAAAAATGCTGCCTGAAAATTCAGGATATAAAGATGCTAAGGCTTCTTTTTCAGATTTAAATTTGAGAATCAGCCATGAAATCAACAACAAGAACAATTTATATTTATCAGGATATCTGAGTGATGATAATTCTAATCTTGGAAGTGATACAACATTTGCATATGGTAATCAGAATTTATCCTTGAAATGGAAGCATCTTTTTAGCAACAAACTGACAGGGATTTTTGTGGGGGGATTAAGCAGGTATCAATACAATAATAATAGTATTGCTAATGCTACCAATGCCTATAAAATGGCTTTTGATATTCAGCAGGCGAATTTTAAGACAGACTTTAACTATTACCTCAGTTCGAAGCACACGATTGATTTCGGGATCAGTACTATTCGTTATGATCTCAATCCCGGAACATTCCAGCCACTCGGCTCCCAATCACTTGTAAAATTAAATGAATTAGCTTCTGAACAGGCATTTGAGAGTGCTATTTATGTGGGTGATCGTTTTGACCTGAGCTCAAATTTGTCAATGGATCTTGGAGTTCGCTACTCTATGTATAATTACATGGGACCTCAAAGCGTGAATTTATATGCTCCAAATCTTCCTAAATCAGAAAGCAATATAATAGGGACCACCTCATATAACAAGGGAGAAATAGCCAAAACTTATCATGGACCTGAATTTCGTATGTCGGCACGCTATCAGATTAGTGATGACTTTTCAGTAAAGGCTGGCTATAATACTTTAAGGCAATACATTCACCTGCTGACCAATACGACTGCAATATCTCCAACCGATATCTGGAAACTCAGTGATCCGAATATCAGGCCTCAGTATGGCGATCAAACCTCTCTGGGTTTTTATAAAAACTTTAAGGACAATACTATAGAGACTTCCATCGAAGGCTATTTTAAGAATTTAAAGGACTATCTGGATTATAAAAGTGGAGCTAATTTGATTTTGAATCATCATATTGAGACCGATGTAATCAATACAAAAGGTAAAGCTTATGGTGTTGAATTCCTGGTTAAGAAACTAAGCGGAAAGCTAAATGGATGGATGGGATATACCTATTCACGGACTCTATTGAAAATGGACGACCCGAATGCCGGTCAGATCATCAATGGAGGAAAGTATTATCCAGCTAACTATGATAAGCCACATGATTTTAGCCTTGTGGCTAATTATCGTTTCTCACATCGATTTAGTGCATCTTTTAATGCGGCTTACAGTACCGGAAGGCCAATTACAGTCCCAATCGGTAAATATTTTTATGCCGGCTCACTGAGAGCTAATTTCTCTGATAGAAATGCACTTCGGGCTCCAGATTATTTCCGGACTGACTTTTCATTGAATATCGAGGGAAACCATAAAGTAAAACAGCTTACACATAATTCATGGACTCTGGGGATATATAATGTAACAGGCAGGGATAATGCTTATTCAACCTATTTTGTGTCTGAAAAGGGAATCATCAAAGGGTATCAGCTTTCAATTTTTGGATCTGCTATTCCATTTGTAAACTATAATATCAGGTTTTAATATGAAGACAAGGATTTTTAAATTGATTCTGTGCATCTCAGTTCTGCTGTTTTCATTATCGTGTAAAAAGCCGTTTGAACATGATGCTATAAGCGACTCTGCTACCTTGCTGGTAGTTGAGGGGATAATCAATCAGGGTGGTCAAACAAACATAATGTTAAGTCGTACACTTAAACTAGCAGATAAGAGCGTATTGCAAATGGAAAAAGGCGCAAAGGTTCAGGTGGAGGGCAGTA
>JBAZCD010000279.1:0-4635 GCA_041671205.1 Pedobacter sp. | reverse complement strand
CAAAAATGGCTTTGTCGGGTTTGTTATGACCCACCACCTCGGAAATCACCACATTTGCAAAATACAAATTAAGTCCATTATTACTGACTTTCAACTCCGTAGATTCCTTAAAACCATTTGATATCAGATGAAGGGTATACCTATTTTTAAGATAAGCAAGCGTTTCATGAGCCTTTGGAAATAAATTGGTTTTTGTGGGACAGATCATGACATAATCATCCTCAAACTGAGGGGGAATATGATCAGGTGATAGCCCGAGGTCGGTAAACGTTTTGGAAAATCTGGTTTCGCGCAGCTTTTGCTTGGTAATCTTCCCTACATGGTATTCTGCCCAAAGCTGGTGATTATTATGTGTATAGACTTCAATAAAGCGGTCCGGTGAATTTAATCCCAGATCTCTTAGCTTATACCTATGATAGAGTTCATGCAGGGTTTCCTCAGCATTTTTATCAAAGTCCCAGATGGTATGATCCAGATCAAAAAAAAGATGTTTGTAAGGCATTAATAACCGGTTTTTTTAATTTAAAATGCAAATTAACAGAATATAGATTGCAATAAACCGGAGCTTGTTAAAATAAATACTGATCCTATTCTTTTACGCCGAAACAAAGATCACCGGCATCACCCAAACCCGGAACTATATAGGATTTAGTGGTCAGTTCTTCATCTAAGGCGCCTATCCAGAGTTTAGCGCCGGGGAGATTTGCTTTAATATGTTCAAGTCCAACCTTGCTGGCAATGACACCAACAATGTGCAGCTCTTTGATCTTGTATCTCATCAACAATTCCTTACAGCAAAGGACCATGCTTTCTCCTGTTGCGATCATCGGATCTGCCATAATCACAATCTGATCATTCAATGATGGAGCAGAGATGTATTCAATCTTTATAATAAAATTATGCCCCTTTGTTGTTTTGCGGTAGGCTGAAATAAATGCGGAATCAGCTCTGTCAAAATAGTTAAGCAATCCCTGGTGCAGAGGCAAACCAGCCCTCAGAATGGTTGCCAGTACAGGCAGTTCATTCATAACCGGAACCGAAGCTGTACCGAGGCTGGTCTCAAATTCGGTATCGGTATACCTGAAAGTCTTACTTATTTCGTACGCAAATATCTCACCAAGACGCTCCATATTTCGTCGAAAACGCATGCTATCCTGTTGAATCTGTGAATCGCGTAATTCTGCCAGGAAATGATTCGCAACAGAAGATGTTTCATTAAGTATAAATGCCATGACTAAATTTATGGAATTAAGTGATAAGTAGGAGAAATTTGTCAATGAGGGAATGAGCAAATGCGGGAATGAGCAAATTAGCAAATGGAGTAAGGATTTACGAAATCACATGGGCGAGCTGAAAGTAGATTTCGTCTTCGCATGTTATTTGTTTCTTATGTCATTCAGAGGAGCTAACCGATTTTCTCAATTTATTGAAATTGTGAGGCGACGAAGAATCTCATCACGATGAGCATGAAATTTTGCTGAAGAAGGAAATTTTGTAAATGTGCAAGTAAGAGAAATTTGTCAATTAGCAAATGGGAAGGGTACTTCAGTTTGTAATTTTATTTTCAATTGAATTCCGGGAGTTATTTGTCGATTAGTTGATTTGTCCAATTGTCGATATAGGATGTCATCCCGATCCGCCCTTCGCGGGAGGGAACTTCGCTGAGTAAGACAGATTTGCTTCAGTCTGCTAAGTTCCTTCACTGCGTTCAGGATGACAGGTTTCGATTGACAAAGACAACAAATCGCCTCATCGACAAATCATCCTCCATTTGCTAATTTACTCATTCCCTCATTTGCCAATTAAATAATACTTCTTTATTATCTTTGCAGCATCCCATGGAATTCAAACTCACATCCGAATATCAGCCCACAGGTGACCAGCCGGAGGCTATCCGGCAACTGGTAGAAGGTGTAAGAGGTGGTGAACATTATCAAACGCTGCTTGGTGTGACCGGTTCGGGCAAGACTTTCACGATCGCCAATGTGGTACAGCAAACGCAAAAGCCAATGCTGGTACTCAGTCATAATAAAACCCTTGCAGCTCAGCTTTATGGAGAATTTAAGCAATTCTTTCCTGATAATGCTGTGAATTACTTTGTATCCTATTATGATTACTATCAGCCGGAAGCTTATATAGCCTCATCCAATACCTATATCGAAAAAGATCTTCAGATTAATGAGGAGATTGAAAAACTCAGGCTGCGCACTACCTCTTCACTAATGTCGGGCAGGCGTGATATTATAGTTGTTTCATCCATTTCCTGTATCTATGGTATGGGGAATCCTGAGGATTTTTCAAATTCAATCTTCCGCTTTGCTGTTGGCACTAAGATCAGCCGTAATGCTTTTCTGCATCGTTTGGTTGAAATACTGTATTCCAGAACGACCACAGATTTTCGTCGCGGGACTTTCCGTGTAAAAGGAGATACCGTGGATATCTATCCGGCTTATATGGACTTTGCCTACCGGGTTTCTTTTTATGGGGATGATATCGAAGAGCTTAGCACAATTGATCCGGCATCAGGAAAAACCTTAGAGAAAATGGAGCATTTGGCCATTTTTCCTGCGAATTTATTTGTCACTCCAAAAGAAAGGCTTACACAATCCATCTGGGCTATTCAGGAAGAACTTGAGAACCGCAAACAGCAGTTTATTGATGAAAAACGATTTCTGGAGGCAAAAAGACTGGAAGAACGCGTTAACTATGATCTGGAGATGATCAGGGAACTCGGCTATTGCAGTGGAATTGAAAATTACTCCCGGTTTTTTGATGGCAGGACACCGGGTATGCGTCCATTCTGCCTGCTGGATTATTTTCCGGAAGATTTCCTCATGGTAATCGATGAAAGCCATGTTACTGTGCCGCAGATCCGCGCGATGTATGGAGGCGACCGTTCCAGAAAACTCTCTCTGGTTGATTACGGGTTCCGCCTTCCGGCTGCCCTGGATAACCGCCCGCTGAACTTTAATGAATTCGAAAAACTGGCACCACAAACCATTTATGTAAGCGCTACTCCGGGAGATTATGAGCTGGAGCAAACTGAAGGGGTATTTGTTGAGCAGGTGATCCGGCCCACCGGACTACTGGATCCGGAAATTGAGATCCGACCCGTAGTAAATCAGGTTGATGATCTGTTAGACGAGATCGATAAAGTAGTCAAAATGGGTGACCGCGTGCTGGTCACCACTCTGACCAAACGCATGTCGGAGGAACTCACAAAATACATGGATCGCCTGGGAATAAAGGTAAGATACATTCACTCTGAAGTCAAAACTCTGGAAAGGGTTGAAATCCTGAGAGATCTGAGGCTGGGGGTGATCGATGTATTGATAGGGATCAATCTCCTTCGCGAGGGACTCGACCTCCCCGAGGTATCCTTAGTAGCCATCCTGGATGCAGATAAGGAGGGATTTCTCCGTTCTGAACGGGCTTTGATTCAAACCATTGGTCGTGCAGCACGAAATGACCGGGGCCGTGTGATCATGTATGCTGATAAAATAACAGATAGTATGCGCGTCACTATCGAAGAAACAAATCGCAGAAGGGAAAAACAAATAGCCTATAATACCAAACACGGAATTACTCCGACTACTGTTGGAAAATCCCGGGAATCCATCATTGAGCAAACCTCGGTCATGGATTTCAGGGGCGGTGTTCAAAAAGCCTATGTTGAGAAAGAAATGACTGATAATCTTGCTGCTGATCCGATCGTTCAGTACATGACCAAATCCGAATTGCAGAAATCAATTGACAAAACTAAAAAGGATATGGCACTGGCCGCGAAAGAAATGGACTTTCTGCTTGCTGCTAAATTAAGAGATGAAATGTTTGCACTGGAGAAAGTTATGGCGGAAAGGTTTAATTAATTGAGAGTGGAGAATGGAGAATGAGAATTTACTTCATTTGAACTATGCATTATAAATGAAAGGTGATGTCATCCCGAGCCGCCCTTCGCGGAGAGGGAACTAAGCCATTGAGAATTGATTTTAATAGGGATGGGGTCCCCCTCCTGCGTTGGATGACAGTCGTAAGGCCAGCAAAAAGTAACAGACAACTAATTATGGAAGGTAAAAACAGAAAAGACCTCTATCCCGGCCTGGAAGTAGAGATCATACTTAAAAAAGACCAGCGCAGCGGCGCCAGAACCAGAGGCATCGTTCAGGGACTTTTAACCAGTGCTACTTTTCACTCAAGGGGTATCAAAGTCAGGCTGGAGGACGGCCAGGTAGGCCGGGTTGTAGAAATATTTGAATAATAAAACGATCTGAATGTGGCGCTTTCAAAGCAATAAAATATCAAACAAAGTACGAATTCCTGATTTGCTAATTTCTATACAGCGTAATTCCATTGTAACATTTACTCTTATTTGAAACATTTTAAAAGATTTATCGTCTATATTTGAGTATTATAATCTATTACCATGGCATTATTAAAGTTTTTGTTCATTACTATATGTATTCTCTGGCTGATCAAAATGATAGCCCGTGTTCTTTTGCCTATTGCTTTTCAAAAAATGATGACAAAAGCCCAAAATCAAGCTAATCAAAGATATCAGCAGCAGCATAATCCTACTCCTGACGGTGGTATCCGTGTAGAGTACATGCCTCCTAAAGAAAAACCCCCCGGTTATCA
>JBAZCD010000278.1:0-4636 GCA_041671205.1 Pedobacter sp. | reverse complement strand
CAAGCGCCTCATCCAATGAAATGGTTTCGATCATTTGACCGCCACGGAGGCTGGCATACCTTGGTTTTTCATCCTCTTCATTATCAGATGTTTCACCGATCTGAACAAAAGGTCCGTAACGGCCAATCCGTACGGATATTTTTTTACCTGTTTCGGGATCATTGCCCAATTCACGCTCTCCGCTTGCCCTGTTGGCATTCTGTAAAGTAGTTTCAACTTCGTTATGGAAAGGGTTATAGAATGAACGCAGCATTTCTGTCCAGTTCTTTAAACCCTGGGCAATCTCATCAAACTCTTTTTCGACAGTGGCTGTAAAATTGAAATCGACAATGCCTTTAAAATGCTCAACAAGGAAATCATTCACTACCGCACCAATATCTGTAGGGAATAACTTATTCTTTTCTGCTCCGGTATTTTCTGTTTTGGTGGCCGCGCTGATCTTTCCATCTCTCAGGCTGATTACCTGGAAACTTCGTTTTTTCCCTTCACGCTCTTCCTTGACCACATAGCCGCGGTTTTGAATGGTTGAAATGGTAGGGGCATAGGTAGATGGCCTTCCGATGCCAAGCTCCTCAAGTTTCTTGACCAGACTGGCTTCAGTGTAACGTGCCTGAGGTCTTGAATAACGCTCGGTGGCATTCATTTCACGTAAATTCAGGCTCTGGCCTTTACTTAAAGGAGGCAGAATCGAGTTTTCGTTTTCTTCATCCAGATTGATTTCAACTTCTTCCTCATCTTTAGATTCAAAGTAAACTTTAAGGAATCCATCAAACTTCATTACTTCACCATTTGCTACGAACTCTTCTGAACGGGTCGAAATATTGATTCTTGCGGTAGTTTTTTCGAAGTTCGCATCTGACATTTGAGAAGCGATTGAACGCTTCCAGATCAGTTCATAGAGGCGTTGTTCTGAAGAATCGCCACTGATTCTGTGCTGCTCGAAGTAAGTAGGACGTATCGCCTCGTGAGCTTCCTGCGCACCCGCGGATTTGGTCTTAAATTTTCTTAAATGGTGATATTTTTCGCCATAGGCCGAGGTAATCTCTGCAGCAGCGGCATTTAATGCAGTATCCGACAGGTTAACCGAGTCGGTACGCATATAAGTGATCTTTCCGTTTTCGTATAATTTTTGCGCTACCGACATGGTTCTGGCAACAGAAAAACCTAATTTTCTGCTTGCTTCCTGCTGCAGGGTGGAGGTGGTAAAGGGTGGAGCCGGACTTCTTTTGGTTGGCCTGGTTTCCAGACTTTTTACGGTATAGATCGCATTTATGCAATCCTTTAAGAAATTTTCGGCTTCAGGCGCTTTTTCAAAACGTTCAGGCAGTTCAGCTCTGAAAATTTCCCTTTGATTACCGGTAGAAAATATAGCCACCACGCGAAATGCGGCAGTAGCTGTAAATTTATTTACTTCACGTTCACGGTCGACGATGAGCCGCACCGCCACTGATTGTACCCGTCCGGCCGAAAGAGAAGGTTTTACCTTTTTCCACAGAACCGGTGATAGTTCAAAACCTACCAGGCGGTCTAAAACGCGACGGGCCTGCTGTGCATAAACTAAATTATAATCAATTTTTCTCGGTGTTTCAATTGCTTGCAGGATGGCTGTTTTGGTGATCTCATGAAAGACAATACGTTTGGTTTTATCTTCTTTCAAGCCCAGGGTTTCGAAAAGGTGCCAGGAAATAGCTTCCCCTTCACGGTCCTCATCCGATGCAAGCCATACCATTTCTGCGTTCTTGGCTAATTTCTTTAACTCATTGACAACTGCTCGTTTATCAGAAGGGACTTCATAGCGCTGTTCAAAATTATTGCTGACATTAATGGCATCATCGGTCTTTATCAAGTCGCGTATATGACCATAGCTTGATTTGACGAGAAAATCCTTTCCAAGGTATCCTTCGATAGTTTTGGCCTTTGCCGGTGACTCAACAATAAGTAAATTTTTAGCCATTCAATTCTTTGATATTCTGCAAATAAAGGGATTATTAAAGGGAATGACAAATAAGCATCCGGCAGAATCGAAGATTATGTACTAAAATGAACTGAATTATTGAAAAATACTAAAACAGACAAAGGAAAATGGGAGTCAGGTCAGACGAGGAAGCCTCCGCCGATCAGATCATTTCCCTCATAGAAAACGGCCGATTGGCCCGGTGCAATTCCTGAGACAGAATGATGGAAGTTGATTTTAATCATTCCGCCTTCCTGAGTCAGGGTGCTCATCGCACCGGAATCTTTATAGCGGATCTTGCTTACAGCTTCCAGAGGTTCCGGAATACTTTCATATTTCACCAGATTGATATTTCGTACCATTGCTTCCGACTTCTCAAGTTCATCGATCGTGCCAAGCATAACCGTATTGCTTTCAGGAAGTATGCGGGTGACAAACATGGGGTGGCCGAAGGCTACACCCAGGCCTTTACGCTGTCCGATGGTATAATAAGGATAACCCTGATGTTTTCCGGCAATGCTGCCATCACTGAGCATGAAACTTCCTGGGCCTATCCGCTCATCAAGATCCTGGACTTTATTTCTTAAAAACGCCCGGTAATCATTATCAGGCACAAAACAGATCTCGTAGCTTTCAGACTTGTTGGCAAGTTCCAACTGCCCCATATCTTTGGCCATCTGCCTGATCTCTGATTTGGCAAAACTTCCCAAAGGAAACTGAGTACGGGCTAAATTTTCCTGAGATACCCCCCAAAGTACGTATGACTGATCTTTATGTTCATCTTTTCCCTTAGAGATCACATAACGGCCATTATCCTGCAGCCGGATGTTGGCATAGTGCCCGGTTGCGATAAACTCACAATCCAGCTTATCGGCACGTTTCAATAAGGCTTCCCATTTAATATGGGTATTGCATAAAACGCAGGGGTTAGGGGTTCTGCCAGCGATGTATTCATCAACAAAATTGTCGATCACAAAATCACCGAACTCTTCACGAATATCCAGAATGTAATGCGGAAAACCATACGCAACCGCAAGTGCACGGGCATCATTGATGCTGTCGAGACTGCAGCAGCCTGTTTCTTTCGAGGAGCCGCCTGAAGAAGCATAGTCCCATGTTTTCATGGTCAGGCCGATCACTTCATAACCCTGCTCATGCAGCATTACTGCTGCTACAGAACTATCCACTCCGCCACTCATTGCTACCAGAACTCTTCCTCTTTTGCTCATTGAAATATACCTTCAGGCTTATGCCCCTTAAAATTGTTTGCAAAGATAGGGCTTTTACCTATTCAGACCGTCAGAGTGGGGTAAATTATGACATGAAGGAATCGCACACGAAGCAGTTTTAGTCAGGTACTGGTCTTTTGCCCTATTTGATGTAAACAGTCTTAATGTTAACAAATTCTCTAATCCCATAAAGACCAAGTTCCCGGCCATAGCCCGATTGTTTGATCCCACCGAAGGGTAAACGCGGATCCGATTTAACCAGGGTATTGACAAAGCATGAGCCTGCCTCCAAGCGCCCTGATGCAATTTCTTCAGCCCGTTTTAAATCCCTTGTGAATACCGCAGCTCCCAATCCAAATACCGTATCATTGGCTATTTGAATAGCCTCTTCTTCATTACCCGCGGAGATTATTGCTGCTACCGGTCCGAAAAGCTCTTCATCATAAGCCGGCATACCTTTTTTAACATCAGTTAGTATGGTTGGAGGGTAGAAGGCATATCCTGTTTCAGGTATTTCTCCTCCCAGAATGCATTTTGCACCCAATCTGACGCTTTTCAGAACCTGCTGATGGAGTTCGTCTCTGAGGTCGGGCCTTGCCTGCGGACCGATATCACTTTTTTCATCCAGTGGATCGCCCATGACCTTTGTAGTCATTTTCTGTCTGAATAATTCGGTAAATTGCTTTTCAATGGATTTTACTACGATAAAATGCTTGGCAGCAATACAGCTTTGCCCGCTGTTGATCAATCGGCTGTTTACACAGGTTTCTGCTGCAAGTTCAAGGTTTGCATCCTCTAAAATCAGATAGGCATCGCTTCCGCCCAGTTCCAAAACCGATTTTTTGAGTAAGGAGGCTGCTTTTGCGGCTACTTTTTTACCTGCCTCAGTACTGCCGGTAAGGCTAATGGCCTGAACCAGGGGATTTTCAATCACCTGATCTGCCTGATCACCCGGAATGAGCAGAGTGCGGAACAGATTTTCAGGAAAGCCGGCTTCACGGATAATATTTTCAATCTCTATGGCGCAGCCGAACACGTTGGAGGCATGCTTTAATAAACCTGTATTGCCGGCCATCAGGACAGGGGCAAGAAAGCGAAAAACCTGCCAGAATGGGAAATTCCAGGGCATGATAGCTAATACGGTACCCAAAGGCTGAAAGCTGACATAACTTTTTGAGGCATCGGTATCAACAGATTCATTCTTTAAGAACTGTTCTGCATTTTTTGCATAGTATTCACAAACATCCGCACATTTTTCAATTTCTGCCCGGCCTCCGGCTAATGGTTTACCCATTTCAAGTGCCATAAGGATGGCGAGTTCTTCTTTTTTGTTGCGCAGGATCCTGGCGGCGACAAGTAAATACCGGCTGCGTTCTGAAAAGGGAATAACTTTCCATTCCTCCCAGGCATGATGTGAATCTGCAATAATTTTGCTAAGCTCCTCAGGGCTATG
>JBAZCD010000277.1:0-4644 GCA_041671205.1 Pedobacter sp. | reverse complement strand
CAGAGAGTTACTCAGGGAGAAATACACCTCTTATGATATCGGAATTACGGGGGGAAATTACCTGATTGCCGACAGCGGCAGCATTGCCCTAACAGAAAATGAAGGAAATGCCAGGCTTACCACCACCTTCCCAAAAATCCATATCGCTATTATTGGGATCGAAAAGATCATTCCCAGCATGAATGATCTGGATCTTTTCTGGCCCATCTTATCAACTCATGGAACAGGTCAGAATCTGACAGTTTATAATACGATCCTCGGGGGACCGCGTCAAAGTAATGAAAGCGACGGGCCGAAAGAAATGTACGTGATCCTTTTGGATAATGGCCGTACGAATCTGCTTGCCCAAAAAGAACAACGTCAGGCACTTTACTGCATCCGCTGCGGCGCATGTCTTAATGCATGCCCGGTGTATAAAAACATAGGCGGACATACCTACGAAACCACGTATAGCGGCCCGATCGGCTCAATCATTACCCCTCATATGGCTGGGATGAAGGAATTCAAGCATTTAAGCTATGCCTCCAGTCTCTGCGGAAAATGTACCGAAGTATGCCCTGTGAAGATCGACATCCATAAAATGCTCTTATTGAACAGAAGAGATTCTGTTCAGCAGGGATTGAGTCCGCGCTCTGAAAGCCTGGGGTGGAAAGGATGGAAGATGGGAATGATGAAGCGTAAAATGATGGATATGTTTAGCGGGAAGTTCAAAAATCTAATGCTCAGGAACTTCTTTAAGAAAAGTTGGGGTAAACACCGTGAGCTTCCCAAAGTAGCTGAAAAGTCATTCAGTAGGCAGTGGAAAGAGAAAGAGCAAGACAGAATGTGACCAATAGCACCAACAGGCAGATTAAATTTGGCTGGTTAGCTGGTTAGTGATTTGTTATCGGTTGTCGGTTATCAGGCCTTACGATTGTCATCCCGACTCAGGAGGGACCCTATTGCTATTGAATCCATTTTCAATTATTAAACTCTTCATTAATACTGGCTAAGTTCCCTCTCCTTGAAGGGCGGACCGGGATGACACTCCCTTTATTTCAAATGAATAGCTAAAAATATACAATTTTCATTTCCTCTGGTCGGTGTTTTCACCGACCAGAGGAAATTCAGGCGCATTCAGCTGCAGTTCTGTTTGAAATTACCAGCCATCTTCCGGTATTACCAACCTGCGGGACATTGACATTTGATGTCCTGCGGTATTCACTTGGTGTCATATTTTTGATCTTCCTGAATTGTCTGTTAAAATTGGCCAGGTTATTAAACCCGCATTTATAGGCAATTTCAACTACATTCTCCTCCAGCTCGCCTAATAATTTACAGGCATGCCCAACTCTTACCTTATTCAGATACTCAACAAATGTAACCCTGTAATGTTCCTTAAAATAGTTACAAAAGGTACTAACAGCCATGTTTGCAACAGATGCCACCTCATTAAGGGTTATATCGTGATCAAAATTTCTCAGGATGTAGGAATTAACCTTACTGAACTTATCTGAACAATCCAGCAGCCCGTATTTTAAATAGCCGGGGCTTGCCAGAAGTTCATATTCATTGCTGGCACACAGAATATCAAAGATTGACAGCAGCGAAGCAAGGCGTTGTATCCCACTCATATTCTGCATTTCCTGCATTAAAGCAGCAATTTTATTCCGGGCATTTCCTCTGATTACCATGCCATGTTTGGAAAGTTTTAAAAGATTATTAATGGGTTCTATCTCCGGCAGGTTAAAAAAATCGGTTCCCAAAAAATTTTCGACGAAATGAATTACAGTTGCCTCGGCAGTTAAATTAGCCTTCCCCTTAAAATATTGCGGATCATTTGTCCAGAGATGCGGCAGCGATGGTCCCATTAAAACGAGATCGCCCTCCATAAAATATCCGATATGATCGCCAACCTGACGTACACCGGTACTTTTATTGACTAATACTAATTCGTATTCAGAGTGATAATGCCATGGACAAGGAAAAAACGGTCCTTCTTCCTTGAATATAATGAACGATTTATCTAACTCTAAAGGGATATGATACTGTAAAGCTTTCATGATAAAATCAATTAATTACTTAACCTAATTTAAACTTTAAATTCATTAAAAAATAAATTAATAGAAGATAGTACCACAATTGTAAAGAAAAGTAGCAGAAAAATGGCCTCAGGTAAGATAGTTTTGATAAACAGTCTGGAGTATAATACTTTATTATTGAAAATTCCTGATTTAGAAAATGACTGTTATTTACTTTATTATTAATAGACAAGTAAATTTATCTGTTAGAATATATATTGGCCTTAAGTTAAATGATAAATGTTATTTTAGTTAGCTGAATAAATAATTTACAATCAATTTCCTTCAAAAGGAAAATCATACACTTAAAATAAAAACAACCTGGTATGCAAGCACAACTCAAAACCAAACTAGCATTTTTTATGTTTCTCCAATACTTCATCTGGGGCTCCTGGTATGTCAGTATGGGAACATACCTTAGCAAGACGCTTCAATTTGAGGGAAGCCAGATTGGACTAGCTTATGGTGCTTTTGCTATAGGAGCTATGATTGCCCCATTTCTGGTTGGATTGCTTGCCGACCGGTATTTTGCATCCGAGAAGCTTCTCGCTTTTCTTGGAATTACTGGCGGCTTAATGTTATTCGCTCTCCCGATGATGACAACATTCAGCTCATTCTACCCAATGCTGATTGTCTATTGCTGTACTTTCGTACCTACTCTGGCTCTGGGCAATTCTCTTTCACTCCGTCATCTGGATAATCAAAAGCGTGATTTTCCATTGGTTAAAACCCTTTCATCAATAGGCTGGATTGCAGCAGGCATCACACTTAGTGTTGCATTCAAAGGTGAGCAATCAGCTGTTCAGTTTTATGTTGCCGGAACTACTTCAATTATTTTTGGGCTATTCTCGCTCACTTTACCACATACTCCTCCAATGAAGACCGGTAAGGATGTGAGCATGAGCGAAATTCTGGGGCTTGATGCATTGGCGCTTCTGAAAAAACCATCATTCGCCATATTCATTTTATGCATGTTCCTGATCTGTATCCCACTCTATTTTTACTTTGTAAACATGAATTTGTATGTAACGGAACTGGGATGGGAATTTAGCGCAGCTAAAATGTCATTAGCCCAGGTTTCGGACGTCATTTTCCTTATTCTGCTACCCATAATGCTGAGCAGACTTGGTTATAAGAAGACCATATTCATCGGTATTCTGGCCTGGGCAGCACGCTATTTCCTCCTGGCCGGAAGTGTCGACTCTGTTTCAATGCAAACCATAATGGTCTTTGGTGCAATATTACTACATGGAGTTTGCTATGACTTTCTATTCATTGCGGGGCAGCTTTATGTTGATGACGAAGCCAATGAAAGGATGCGCGGTGCTGCCCAGGGACTGATCGCATTCATCCTTTGGGGGGTAGGAGCCTTCGTTGGGACTCAGCTTGCAGGGAATGCTCAGGCAATTAACACCCTGACTCAGCCGGTTGGAAATATGGCTCATGACTGGTACAATATATGGATATACCCGGCCTGGGGATCTGTTGCTGTACTTGTAGTCTTTATTATTTTCTTCCGCGAACCCAAAAAAGAGGTAAAAGCCGTAGCTGATAAAAAATAGAGCTGCGCTGTGGACTATGAGATATGGGCTTGAAATCTGAGAAAAGATTAATAATTTAAGCATTGCACAAATTTGATGGCTCAGAGCCCAAAGCAAATAACAATCAGTTTATGAGTAAAGTTCGCTGGGGAATACTTAGTACCGCAAAAATTGGAGTAATAAAGGTTATTCCCGCCATGAAGCAGGGAAAATACTGCGAAATTACCGCAATAGCCTCCCGGGATTTGAACGAGGCCAAAAGAGCGGCGGCTTCACTTGAAATTCCAAAAGCCTACGGGTCCTACGAGGAGCTATTGTCTGACTCTGAGATTGAGGCAGTCTATATTCCTTTACCTAATCATTTGCATGTTGAGTGGGCAATAAAGGCCATGGAAGCCGGTAAACATGTGCTGCTGGAAAAACCTGTTGGACTCTCCAGTAAAGAGGCTGAGCGTTTAATACTAGCATCAAAAGGAAATCCAGACCTGAAAATCATGGAGGCTTTTATGTACCGGCATCATCCTCAATGGCAAAAAGCGAAAAAACTGGTCGAAGAGGGGCATATCGGAAAACTTAAATCTATCCAGACTTTTTTCTCCTATTATAATACCGATCCAACTAATATTCGTCACAATCCGCAATATGGAGGAGGCGGATTGATGGATATAGGTTGTTATTGCATTTCCCTGTCCCGGTATATTTTTGGTGAGGAACCCAAACGGGTTAATGGACTTGTAGAGTTCGATCCGAAATTTAAAACAGACCGGATGGCTTCGGGGATACTTGATTTTTCAACGGGTACTTCAACTTTTACTTGTTCCACACAAGTAATGCCTTTTCAGAGGGTCAATATTTTTGGCGATACGGGCGGTATTGAAATAGAAATTCCTTTTAATGCCCCGCCGGATAAACCTACCAGATTGTGGCTTCATACTTCTGAGAAAACGGAGGAAATTGCTTTTGGTATCTGTGATCAGTACACCATTCAGGGTGATCTCTTCTCAAAAGCAATTCTTGACAATACAGAAGTTCCAACCCCGCTT
>JBAZCD010000276.1:0-4644 GCA_041671205.1 Pedobacter sp. | reverse complement strand
AAAAGGGAAGGGAAATAAAATTCTTTCACCCGCCGATCTGCAGGAGCGTATCGGCCGTCTTGGTCCCGGTGATAAAGTTCAGCTTTCCTATCTGAGAGATGGAAAGACCTTATCAGCTAACGTGACCCTGAAAGGTGAAGAATCTGTTAAAACGGCTAATAATTCTTCCAGCGTGGTAGCAAAAAACCTCGGTGCAAGCTTTGCTCCTGTTACTGATGCAGTAAAGAAAAAATATAAGATCAGTTCCGGAGTTCTGGTTACCAATGTTAAATCCGGAGGCTTTTTCGATCAGCTCGACCTTGTTCAGGGGACGATAATTACCTCGATCAACGGTCACCCGATCAATAAAGCTGAAGATATTGAGAACGCGATCACTTCAGGCAGAAATAATATGGCTACAGTGAATGCAATCAGCCCTGATGGGATGCAGATCAGGTACCAGTTTCAGGTAAGGTAAGGGGGTATACCCTTATTGAATTTTAAGAAAGCCTTTTCAGTTTACTTAAGGGGCTTTCTTAATTTTTGTCCAAGGCTCACTTTAATCATCCCTTATCTTGTTCCGGTTAAATCATTCTCCTCTGCCCTGCAAAGAGATTGACCTTATTATTTACCATTCAGAAAAGCACAGCTCTTGCTTTTAAATTTCCCTTCTCGCTTCAAAAAAATTTAGATTGTTTCTAAATAGATAAAATCCATTGCTCCCTTGCCTATACCTGCGTGATTTTTACGATATAATGATAAATTTGCTTTCTGAATAATTAAAATAATTAGAACAAGGTAATGAGCAATTTCGCAAAAACGTTCTCATCCTCATTGGGGAAGAAGCTGGTGATGGCCTTAACAGGCATATTCCTGTGCACTTTCCTGATTGTGCACTTAATTGGGAACCTTCAGTTGTTTAAAGATGATGCAGGCCAGGCTTTTAATGCCTATGCCTATTTCATGACACATTTTACACCGATCAAAGTGGTGTCTTATTTGTTGTATGCCTCTATTATTATCCACGCACTTTATGCTTTGATAATAACAACAGGAAATAAGAAGGCCCGCCCGGTAGCTTATGCAGTTCAGGCAGGCAGCCAGAACAGTCCCTGGACTTCCCGTAATATGGGCATCCTGGGTACTATTTTACTGATTTTTATCGTGGTTCACATGGGCGATTTCTGGTGGAAATACCATAATGCTGAATTGCCTTATGCCAGGTATGAGATCAGTTTGGATAACCCGAAAGATATCCGGGTTTCAGAATTGCCTTATGATGCAAACAGACGGGTACATTCAGAAATTACAGATGTACAGGCGGGCAAGCAGATTGTTGTTTCAAAAGATCTTTATAAGATCGTTAACAATGCATTTCAGACCTGGTGGTATGTATTATTATATGTAATTGCGATGGCCGCCCTGTCATTCCACCTGATCCATGGTTTCAAAAGCGCATTCCAGACTGTTGGCTGGAACAACAGCAAGTATCTTCCGCTGGTTCGCTTTTTAGGTGTCTGGGTTTTTGGATTTTTAATTCCGCTTGCCTTTGCCGCAATGCCATTATATTTTTTCTTTAAATAAGATTACACAATACCCGGGAAATCGGGGTTAAAATAAATTTCTGAGATGAAATTAGATGCTAAAATACCAGAAGGCCCACTAGCCGGGAAATGGTCTAAACATAAATTCAACCTGAAGCTGGTTAACCCGGCCAATAAAAGGAAGTATACGGTTATTGTCGTTGGTACGGGATTGGCGGGTGCTTCTGCAGCTGCATCACTTGCTGAACTTGGCTATAATGTAAAGGCTTTCTGCTATCAGGATAGTCCCCGCAGAGCGCACTCAATTGCTGCTCAGGGAGGTATAAATGCCGCAAAAAATTACCAGAATGATGGTGACAGTGTGCACAGATTGTTCTATGATACCATAAAAGGAGGTGATTACCGTGCCCGTGAGGGTAATGTGTACCGTTTGGCAGAGGTATCTGTCAATATTATTGACCAGTGTGTGGCACAGGGTGTTCCCTTTGCGAGAGAATACGGTGGTTTGCTGGATAACCGGTCATTTGGTGGCTCACAGGTTTCACGTACCTTCTATGCAAGAGGCCAAACCGGACAGCAGTTATTACTGGGTGCTTATTCTGCATTGAATCGTCAGATCAACCTGGGTAAAGTAAAGATGTTCACCCGTCATGAAATGATGGACGTGGTTACTGTTGAGGGTGAAGCTAAAGGTATTGTTACCCGTGACCTGATCACAGGTGAGGTTGAAACTCATGGAGCGCATGCCGTGCTTTTATGTACCGGCGGATACGGTAACGTATTTTACCTCTCTACCAATGCGATGGGTTGTAACGTAACGGCAGCATGGAAAGCGCATAAGCGCGGTGCATATTTTGCAAATCCATGTTTTACTCAGATCCACCCAACCTGTATTCCGGTAACTGGTGACCATCAGTCGAAACTGACCCTGATGTCGGAGTCATTGCGTAATGATGGCCGCGTTTGGGCGCCAAAAACTGTTGAACTGGCTCAAAAACTTAGAAAAGGTGAATTGAAGGTGACCGATCTGAAAGAAGAGGATCGCGATTACTTCCTGGAGCGTAAATATCCTGCATTTGGTAACCTCGTTCCGCGTGATGTGGCATCGCGTAATGCCAAAGAAATGGTGGATGAAGGCCGTGGTGTTGGCGCTTCCGGAATTGCAGTTTACCTTGATTTTGCTGAAGCGATCGGGCGTTTGGGAGAGGATGCAGTGCGTGCAAGATATGGTAACCTCTTTGATATGTATCAGCAGATTACGGATGAGAATCCATACAAGCAGCCGATGCGGATCTATCCTGCTGTTCACTATACCATGGGCGGTTTATGGGTTGATTATAACCTGCAGACTACTGTAAAAGGACTGTACTGCCTGGGAGAAGCAAATTTCTCAGACCACGGAGCGAACCGTTTGGGTGCGTCTGCTTTGATGCAGGGACTTGCCGATGGATATTTCGTTATTCCGTATACTCTTGGTGATTACCTTGCTACTATTGGTCCGAAAGCGGTTGATGTAAAACATCCTGCCTTTGACGAGACTAAAAAGAGCGTTATTGAAAGAGTTAATCAGCTATTGTCCCTAAAGGGAACTAAAACAGTAAATGAATACCATCGTGAATTAGGTCATATCATGTGGGAATATTGCGGAATGGCACGTACTGAAGAAGGTTTAACCAAGGCTAAAGGATTGATCCGTGAACTGCGGGAAGATTTCTGGAAGAATGCGCTGGTTTCAGGTACAAATGATGAGTTCAACCAAAGTCTTGAGAATGCCGGCCGCGTTGCCGATTTCCTTGAACTGGGTGAGTTAATGGTTGATGATGCATTGAACAGAAAAGAATCCTGTGGTGGCCATTTCCGTCTGGAGAGCCAGACAGAAGAAGGTGAGGCATTGCGCGATGATGATCAATATGCTTATGCTGCAGCATGGGAATATAAAGGAGATAACCAGTCTGAAGTTTTACATAAGGAAGAACTGGTATTCGAGAATGTTAAATTATCACAGAGAAGTTATAAATAGTACAGAGTACTTAGTATATAGTATTTAGAAGGCCTAACTATTATATACTGGTCAAAAAAGTTTAGATCATAGTCTAAGTACTAAATACTACATACTAAATACTTAATACAATGAGTAAAAATATGAATTTGACGTTAAAGGTTTGGCGTCAGAAAAACGCCGATGCTAAAGGTAAATTCGTTACTTATCAGGCAGATCATGTATCTCCCGATATGTCTTTCCTGGAAATGCTTGATGTTGTCAATGAAGATCTGACCAAAAAAGGGGATGATCCCATTCATTTTGATCACGATTGCCGTGAAGGGATCTGCGGAGCCTGCTCCCTGCACATAAATGGCAGACCGCATGGCCCGAAGCAGGGCATTACGACCTGTCAGCTGCATATGCGTACCTTTAATGATAATGATACTGTTGTGATTGAGCCCTGGCGTGCTGAAGCATTTCCGGTGATCAAAGACCTGGCTGTAGATCGCGGTGCTTTTGATCGCATTCAGGCTGCTGGTGGTTTCGTTTCAGTAAATACTGGAGGTGTTCCCGATGCCAATGCGATCGCAATACCAAAGGTTGTGGCTGATGAGGCATTCAACTCGGCGACCTGTATCGGTTGCGGCGCATGTGTTGCGGCATGTAAAAACGCCTCAGCTATGCTATTTGTTTCTGCAAAAGTATCTCAGATGGCTTTATTGCCGCAAGGACAGCCGGAGCGCTACCGTCGTGTTCAGGCAATGGTTGCACAAATGGATGCCGAAGGCTTTGGAAGCTGTACCAATACGGGTGCCTGTGAAGCTGAATGCCCGAAAGAAATTTCGATCACTAACATTGCAAGAATGAACCGCGATTATTTTACTGCCAAATTAATCAAGCAGGAAGAATAACTATCAGGAGATCATTCAAACCCTGGCCTGTTAAAAGCTCAAACACGGAGTGTTTGAGCTTTCTTATGTTATCAGATGTCTGTTGTCTTTGTCTGTTATCTGCCGGTAATATTGTATTCAGATACATCCTATTGCTGATAAAATCCAAATGAACCTGTATCTAATCTCATAGCCCACAACCCGGTACTCACAACTCCCTGAGTATCCCATTCCCCAATCGGGAAAA
>JBAZCD010000275.1:0-4669 GCA_041671205.1 Pedobacter sp. | reverse complement strand
ATTTTTGGAAATGGAAAAATATTGCCCGCGTGTCGAAATGACGGTGATAGTACCGTCATTCCGAAGAAGGCACGACTGAGGAATCTGTTGCCTTTAGCACGATTCATCCAGTAATTACCTTCAATCTAAATCGGTACTTTCCTTCAACAGATTTCTCCACGCATCAATATTTTTGGAAATTGAAACATATTACTCGCGCGTTCGAAATGACGGTTATTAACTCAGTATAACCGATTACTAATTTATAGGCTACTACAGCTATTTTTTTTCTGATGATATCTTATAACATTCTTAACCTTCGTTATGAAAAAAGGCGGAGCAGTTTATATAATGACGAACAAAAATAAGACTACTTTATATATTGGTGTCACTTCTGATCTTTATAGAAGGATAATACAACATAAGGAGCACCATTTCCCATTAAGCTTCACTGCAAAGTATAACTTAACTTATTGCATATACTATGAGAGTTTCTTCTCGATAGAAGAAGCAATAATGCGTGAAAAAATTTTGAAAAAATGGAGAAGAGAAAAGAAAGAGCAACTGATCAATACCCTTAATCCTGACTGGAAGGATTTATGGGAAGAAATTAAAGAATGGTAAATGTGACCGTCATTCCGAATAAGGCACGAAGAGGAATCTGTTGCAATTGGTATGAATCCCCCGGTTGGTTTTATCTTCAAATTATCCAGTGCTTTCTTTCAACAGATTTCTCCACGCGTCATAATTATTAGAAACAGAAGAATAGTACACGCGTGTTCGAAATGACGGTGATAGTCCGTCATTCCGAAAGAGGCACGAAGAGGAATCTGTTGCCAAAAGCATAATTTTTTTAAGTTTTATCTCAAGTTCAAATATTACTGCTAGTATTCCACAGATTTCTCAACGCGATAAATATGTAATAAATGGAAGAATAGTACTCGCGTGTTCGAAATGACGGTTGGTGGGAGCAGCCTACTCCCTCCACACTTTATATTGATTAATCAGCCCATTCGTTGAAGCATCATGCCCGCTCACGGGCTGATCATCTTCAAGCTCCGGAAGAATGCGCCCAGCCAGCTGTTTCCCCAATTCCACCCCCCATTGATCATAGCTGAAAATGTTCCAGATTATACCCTGAACAAATATTTTATGTTCGTAAATCGCGATAAGCGAACCTAAGGTATGAGGAGTTATTCTTCTTATTAGAATTGAGTTGGTTGGTCTGTTCCCTTCAAATACCTTGAACGGAGCCAATTTTTCAATTTCATGTGCATTCTTTCCGGCAGCCTTTAATTCTTCTTCAACTTCCTCCCTGCTCTTACCATTCATCAATGCTTCTGTTTGAGCAAAGAAATTGGAGAGTAATAACAGGTGGTGCTTGCCGATCGGATTATGACTTTGAGCAGGTGCTATAAAATCGCATGGAATGAGCTTGGTACCCTGATGAATCAGCTGGTAGAATGCATGCTGCCCATTGGTTCCGGGCTCCCCCCAGATCACCGGACCGGTTTGATAATCAATGGGTTTTCCGTTTCGGTCTGTCGATTTGCCATTACTCTCCATATCCCCTTGCTGAAAATAGGCGGCAAAACGATGCATGTATTGATCGTAAGGCAATACCGCATGGCTTTCAGCACCGAAAAAATTGGTGTACCAGATACCCAGCAAGGCAAGTGTTACCGGGATGTTTTCTTTAAAATCGCTGTTTTGAAAATGTTTATCGGCTTCATGTGCTCCGGCAAGCAGTTCCCTGAAGTTATTAAATCCAATTCCGCAGGCTATGCTCAATCCGATCGCACTCCACAAAGAATAACGTCCCCCAACCCAATCCCAGAATTCAAACATATTGGCTGTATCGATCCCAAATTTCGCTACCCCTGCTTCATTTGTAGAAATGGCTACAAAATGTTTCGCGACCGCTGCCTCCGAAGCTCCGCTTTTTAGAAACCATGCCCGGGCTGAATAGGCATTGGCCATGGTCTCCTGAGTTGTAAAAGTTTTAGAGGCGATCAGGAACAATGTAGTTTCAGGATCAACTTTCTTTAAGGTTTCCGCAATGTGCGAACCATCAACATTCGACACGAAATGCAGTTGAAGATGATTGCTATAGGCCTTTAAAGCTTCGGTAACCATCACCGGACCAAGATCTGAACCTCCGATGCCGATATTAACGATAGCTGTAATTGACTTTCCGCTGTATCCTTTCCAGTCTCCTGAAATAACCTGATCTGAAAACTGTTCCATTTTATCCAGTATCCGGTGGATATCAGCTAAAATATCCTTACCATCAAGCATAAATCCGCTTCTTGCCGGATTTCTTAATGCTGTATGCAGAACAGATCTTCTCTCAGTTTCATTGATCTTTTCACCACTAAACTGTTGTTTTATCGCATCGTTTAAACCGCACTCTTCAGCAAGTTGTATTAAAAGCCTCTGAGTCTGATCATTGATCCGGTTTTTTGAAAAATCCAGTAAAATATCACCAAAGGCAATTGAAAACTGTTTAAATCTTTTCGGATCCTTAAACAGTTCCCGTAGATGCTCTTTTTTGATCTGCTCAAAATGTACTGAAAGGGCTTTGAAGGCATTAGTTGAGCTGAAATTTATTCGTGGAAGCATAGGGTCAGAGAATAGAATAAAGAAAAATCAATCTAAGTATAGTAAAATTAGATTTTATATCTATTAATTTGAACTAATTTCCAACCTGACCAATATAAATTAATGAAAAGATTACTAAGTATTCTGCTTCTGGGCTGCTGGATTCCCCTGTTTGCCCAGACTAAGGCCGATGATGTAAAGACATTTACATTAAAAAACGGCATGAAATTTCTGGTGCTTGAGGATAGTTCTATTCCAAATGCCAATATGTACCTTTTTTATAAGGTTGGATCCAGGAATGAACATCCGGGAATTACCGGATTATCCCACTTCTTTGAGCATATGATGTTCAATGGCTCAAAAAAATTCGGACCCAGAATGTTCGATCAGACCATGGAGTTTAATGGGGGAGCCAATAACGCCTATACTACACAAAATGTAACCGTATATACTGACTGGTTCCCGGTGAATGCCCTGGAGACTATTTTTGATTTGGAGTCGGATCGTATCTCCAGCCTGAATATCGACCAGAAAATGGTTGAGAGTGAACGGGGAGTTGTATTGTCAGAACGTAGTACCGCACTGGAAAATTCACCATGGAATATGCTGAATGATGCAGTTTATGCTACCGCATTCCAGGAGCATTCTTATCACTGGACAGTAATTGGTTATGAAACTGACATTAAGAACTGGACAAAGGAGGACCTTGAGAAATATTTCCGTACCTATTATGCTCCCAATAATTGTGTTGTAGTGGTTTCCGGAAATGTGAAGGTGGATGAAGTGAAGCGCCTGGCTGAGAAATATATGGCCCCGGTTCCGGCAAGTGATCCTCCTAAACCCGTAAATCTGGTTGAACCTCCTCAAACCGGCGAGAGAAGAATCATTGTACAGAAAGATGTACCAAGTTCTTACCTGATGATCGGATACCATACCCCGGAGGCAAAAAGCAAGGACTTTTATCCATTAAGTATACTGAGCTCTATACTTTCAAGCGGCAATTCATCACGTCTGTATTCAGAGCTCGTCGATAAAAAGCAGCTGGCTTCCATGATCGGTACTGATTTCAGCGAAAGTTTTGATCCAAATCTTTTTATGATCTATGCATTAGCGGCAAAGGATGTAAGTGAAGCGGATATCGAGGCCGCTGTATACTCTGAGATCGGGAAGATTAAAAAAGATGGGATCACTGATCAGGAACTGCAAAAGATTAAAAACCAGAAGCTGATGGAATTTTACGGACAGTTGGAAACCATCAATGGTAAATCGAATAATATCGGCACCTATGAGCTTTTCTTTGGGGATTACAGGAAGATGTTTGATGCCCCTGCGGAGTTTTCGAAGGTTACTGTTGAGGATGTGAAGCGTGTGGCTAATGAGTATTTCAAAAGATCAAACCGTACGATAGGAGTTTTAAAAGCTAATGTGGAGGAATAAGAAAATGAAGAACCTGAAAAACTATATTCATATTGTGCTGGCCGTTCTGATTATGTGCGCTACAGTTAAGGCCCAGAATAAACCGGCTGCTTTTAAAGTGCCGGCTTATGAGAAATTTATTCTGCCTAATGGCTTGACCGTTTATTTAATGGAACAGCATGAAGTTCCTGTGATCAGCATGTCGGCAATCATACCTGCAGGAGCAATTTATGATGGAGAGAAGTCGGGTTTGGCGAGCCTGACAGCTGCAGGATTAAAATACGGGACAAAGAGCTATTCCAAAACTAAAATTGAAGAAGAGCTTGACTTTATTGGTGCCAGCCTGAATACTTATGCGAATAAAGAGTCTGCAGGACTGACTTCCAGGTTTGCTGCAAAGGATGCAGATAGAGTACTGCCAATTCTTAAGGAGGTTCTGGTAGATCCGGTATTTGACACTGAAGAATTTGAAAAGGAAAGAAAGCGCGTTCTTTCTGCGTTGGATCAGGCGAAATTAAGCCCAAGAAATGTAATCAATGCCTATTGGGACAAATTCATTTTCGGAGAGCATGTGTATGCTAACCCGGTGAGCGGAAGTCCTGCTACTGTTGGCAAATTCAGCATTGATGATCTGAAAAATTTCTACAAGTCTAATTATAGTCCGCAGGGAGCT
>JBAZCD010000274.1:0-4682 GCA_041671205.1 Pedobacter sp. | reverse complement strand
ACTTGCTTTCAAACCTTCCATAGTAGTGACGTTTGCGCCATTTGGTGGGGGTATCAGGGAGCCACTGATCATGATAATACCCATATTCACCAGGCTTCCGAATACTAAACCTGCCAGAACTGCTACACTATTTTTAAGGATTGGATTCATTGCGTGTAATACTAACAGGTTTACATGTTAAGCTTTAAGCAATGAAATTAATCAAAAAGCTTGAAAATCAGAAAATTGCATAAAGAATATGCTTGTTTTCAACAGGGAGCAAATACCTTAAGCCTTCTTAACAAATTCCGATTTTAAAGCCATAGAGCCAAATCCATCAATTTTGCAGGATATATTATGATCACCATCGCTGAGATGAATATTTTTCACTTTCGTGCCGGCTTTAATCGGTTTAGGTGCTCCTTTTACAGGAAGATCTTTAATGACGATAACTGAATCACCATCCTTTAACTCATTCCCATTAGAATCGAGCACTTTAATCGAACTTTCTGATTCGATGGGTTCTTCAGCCGGATCCCATTCATGGAAACATTGCGAGCAAATCATCAGGTCTTGGTCCTGGTAAGTAAATTCAGATTTGCATTTTGGGCAGGGATTGGTATCGCTCATGATTTTTTTATTTATGTGGTAAAGATAAAAAAACAGCTTAGATTCCACATTGTTAAACTTAAAAGGAACGGTCGAACCTTACATAATTGAATGGAGATTAAAACGAAGTTCGGTTAATAGCTGAATCTGTTTATGAATTTACAATTTGTTTCACGCCCATTTGATAGGATGTAGGCGTAAAATTAAACCGCTTTTTAAATTTTGTACTATTAAAGAAATAATCTTGATCATACTGATACATCATTTCGGGCATTTCCCTCATGAAAGGCATAAAAATTCCCAGAATTCTGATCAGGAACATCGGTAAAATGCTGATTTTTTTATCGGTATTCATTTCTTTGTTGAAAAGATCAAGCCATTCCTGACCGCTAAGTGAGTGATCATCTGTTGGTAAATGCCAAACCTGATTGTATGAATCGGGAGCATTTCCCAAAAGAGCAGTTGCTTTTGCTGCATCGGGAGTATAAATAAAGGAATGCTTTTTATTTACATTAATAAACCAATTGGCATTCTTTCCTTTAATCAGGTTATTGTAAACCACTTGTATCAGATAGCTATTTTGATTATCCGGTCCGTAAAAATCAGGTGCTCTGGCAATCAATGCGTTTAACTTTTTTTCTTCTACAGCTTTCAAAAGCATTTCTGCAATCTCTTTCCTGACCAGCCCCTTTTTGCTTGGTGGATTTATCAGAGAATCTTCTGTCATATTGGGTATAGCAGATTTATCATACATATACACATTGTCAAAGAAAACCAGTTTAGCCTGATGTTTGATGCAGGATTCAATTGTTGCTTTCATCAGCTTCGGCCAATTGTTCTGCCAGGTTTTTAAATTGTAGTCAAATCCAACAACAAGATACACGATATCTGATCCTTCAATTGCCTTATCAACCATATTGGCATCAGTCAGGTCAGCTGGAAATAATTCATCAGATTCGTTAATCTTTTCGGGATTTCTACTTACCAAACGGATATTTTGAGTGTAATTTAGCAGTTCTTTTGCGAGTAATTTGCCTATTGTGCCATTTGCTCCGAGTATGGTTTGTTTCATTGTTTATCTTGTGTGAAATTTTGAGCAGCTATTCAAATCAAGAATACCTCAGAATTTAGATAAATTGATTTCTGTTTTATTACAATATCAACAGAAATAAAATCAGATGGATTTTATCGATTCCTTATATGCTTTAAAATGAAATCAACAATTGGCTTCGGATCTTTCAGACTGTGCGGATGGTGCCCAATACCTTTCTTAACGATCAGTTCAATCTCTCCACCGGCGGCCCGGTATGTTTCTGCCAATATATAAGTGTTTTCGTCAATTGGTACAACGTTATCTGCATCTCCGCAAACACTGATCAGCGGAATTTTAGCCCTGGCAAGCTTAATGCAATTGTAAATCGGAATATCCATGAAATCTTTTACGGATGATTCGGTAAGATCATAGGCCTTCAGGCATTTTTCCCAATCGCTTTTTGAACCCACTCCTTTACCCAAACCACCGGGCCAGCTTTTAATGTCACAAACAGGAGCATCAGTATAGATGCAAAAAACCTTGTCCGTATTTTCTGAAGCCCAGTTATAGGCATCAAGACCACCTCTGCTCATCCCTTCCAGGACAGTCTTCTTATTTAAACCGAAATTTCTAATTAAGAAACTATAAAATTCATTAAATCTTTTGACTGCTGCTTTATTCCCATAAAGATCCACCACATCAACATATACCACATGAAATCCTTTATTTAATAATGCGATATCCGTTTGGGGTTCATGCCCCCAGAACTGGGTGCGCCAGATCCAGTTTTTTGAATAGTTTGCCCGCTTTGGGAAGACAATCTTTGCATCAACCCCATTGAATTTAAACTCGATGATCTCAAATCCGTTCCAGGTGTTCTGAACCAGTTTATGGGCGAATATGGAATTATTCGTTTCCTGTTGGAAGAGGGGATTGGGAGCCGCAAATCCGGGTGTTATGCCGTTAATGAGAAGGGCAAGAACCAATAAAAGCCTGAATAATTTCTGATTTGATTTTCTCATGTGTTTATGGATGATTTTGCCTAAAGATTCAGAAAAGGCTGGTGCCGGCTTGATGATATTTTCTTTTGTGTATTCTTTAACAGGCAGAAAAATGGGAAATTATAAACCCTTATTTTCTGCCGGCGTTCGCTTTCTCAATTTTGCAGTCAATACCCCTCTGACAGAATTCTCTTCTGCCGGTTTACTATTCCTGACATTGCTGTAAATTTTGTAGGTTTCTGTTCGCTCTAAATGTTTCTCTTCTAAAATTTCAAATTCAGGAAAGTAATCATGTACAAAGTTCCAGTTCATGGTTTGCGGCTCTGTCAATGTTGGCATCGTATGAATATCAACCAGCAATAAGAATAATCCATCATCTTTTAATGTTCTTTTTATTTCCCTGCACGCAATTTCCATATTCTCTACATGGTCCAGAGAATTGAATGAACAAATGACATCAAAATAATTGTCGGGGAATGGGATATTCTCAACATAGGCTTTGATATAGGTCATTTTATGATTTTTTGCGCCCATTTTGACATATTGTTCAGCCAAAGGATCTATTCCTATCCTCTCTTTTGCCTTATCCGCCCAGTCTAAAGAACCTCTCGGACCACAACCGATATCCAGAATGGTCTTATCCTGATAAAATTCTTCGGGAATAGAGAAATTGCCAGTATAAAAGTATTTGTAGTGAGAATTGTTATTCAGGTTTTTAGAAAACAGCTTAACTATTTTCCAATAGCTCAATTCAAAAAATTCTTTAAAGGATAAGGTCCCCGATTTAAGGGCAGACTTAGAATTCATTTTCAATTAGTATAAATAATGACGAATTTATTGATATGATTCAGTTCAGCAAACTAATTGCGAATTAATTTATTCCTCGCTAAGGATAAATTAATGAAAATGATCCTTAGAGATGGTTGGTGAGGATTCTATTTTGAGATTAAATTCTTCCATTGATTTTCCCATACTAGTTTTGAACTGGGCAAAGCGATCGAAGGGTTCGAAGTTTTTATCAGTTTTGTCAGAAAGGATAATTTTAGTTCTTGTCATCCAGTCGGCTTTTTCGCCCTGCATTAAATGACCAATAACATCAAATGCCGACCGGGTCTCAGGACCTTCATTACAGCAGATCCAGTCATCCGGCAGGTTTAGGAGCATACTTGAAAGAACATTCGGGGTTCTTTCGAGTATGGCAATGGATTTGGGTAAAGAAAATAACATCTGTTCGAATATTTAATAGAACTATTAAGATCCTCTTCCTTTAGTGCCTTCAGGGTATCTAAAAATACGGTCCAGCCTTCGTCCCATTTTTTTATAAACTACAGTTCTTTGAGCCACTTTAAACCGGCTTTATCAATGTCATCCTGAGAGATAAGACGGTTACTCTCAATGTCTTTATCACTTAACTTGTGCATTAAAATCTGCTCCTCAGATAATTTAACGATATCTGCATCCACAGAACTTTTCTCAACTAATTGATGTAAAGCAGACAGATAATCTTTATTCGAAATCGTCAAAAGCTTATCAATAATGCTATTCCTTATGTTATCCGCAGCTGTAATTGCTTATTCTTTTATACAAATGTTACGATTTTCAATCATTTCTCCAAAAAATGCACACAACGTCAGTTCGTTTAAAAAACCTGATTAATTTTCAATCAGGTGTACCGCCGATTAAATATAAGCGATTTGCCGGCCAGAAACTTATCATCATTTCATATGTTTTTCTTCCGAAAAGCAGGATATTGTCTGCTTTAAGTTGATTTTCTGAAAACTCGTTGCCTTCTTCTCCGTGGATATGCCAGCTTATGTCTTCATTCAGTCCCTTGTAGCAACTGTTTATAGTTAAGAAAATGAAGGCTGTTATTTTTCTCATTTTATCTGTTGGATTGCCATCGTTTTACAATAGATGCTAATTTATTGGCAGGTACTTTTTGTCTAGTCGTCTAAGCCTTTTCCGCTAAGTATGTGCGGATAATATTTTTCAATTCTATTTTCTTCCCTGATTTTTCAATTTCAATCGCTTCTTTGACGTATTCCTTGATAACGGTTTTC
>JBAZCD010000273.1:0-4686 GCA_041671205.1 Pedobacter sp. | reverse complement strand
TAAATTCCCCGGGATTAGCCGGCCTTGCTCCCTTTCGGATCAATAGCTTGATAATACTTTCAATAATAAAGGCAGAACCATGTGTGGAAATCTCAACCACATGCTCACGGGTGTACGATCTCGGTCCGATGAAAATAGAAACCAATACTTCATCCAGCACCAGATTCCCATCCCTGATCGTACCAAAATGGATGGTATGGCTATGCTGAATGCTTAGATCTTTACCACCAAACACCTCATTCACCAGACTGATCGCATCCGGTCCGGAAAGACGGATCACTCCGATCGCCCCAATTCCAGAAGGGGTGGCAAGAGCAATGATCGTATCAGAATTATAGACAGGTTTTTCAGGCATAAGATTCGGGTTTCAAACTTTGCAAATGTCGTCATTATCCCTTCATGATAAAAGAGATTTTACTATCTTGCTCTTTGAAACCAAAACAATGTTTCAGCCATTATTAATCGACTAATCTAATATATCAATGAAAAGAAATGCAACAGCTGTATGGCAGGGAAGTGGTAAAACAGGAAAAGGTGTACTCAGCGCACAAAGCGGAATCCTGAATAATAGTCAGTATTCGTATACATCAAGATTTGAAGAAGGTATCGGAACAAATCCTGAGGAATTGGTTGCTGCCGCACATGCCGGATGTTTTACCATGAAACTCTCATTCGTCCTGGACGCTGCCGGCTTTACAGCGGATGAGCTGACTACCAAATGTGATATTACTTTAGATAACGGTGCGATCACTTCTTCGCATCTGACTCTGAATGCTAAAATTCCGGGTATCAGCCAGGAGAAATTTGATGAAGCAGTAGCAGATGCAAAAGTTAACTGCCCGATCTCGAAATTACTGAATACAGCGATTAGCGTAGAAGCGAAATTAATTGGTTAATTATCAGTTCTCTGTTATCAGACTGAACGGAGAGACTACACGCTGAATTAGTATTTCGGCTAAATCCACTGAACTTTGCATGCGGATTTGTAAATCATCCCATTATAACCCTCATAAAATGAAGAATTACTTTCTTTCCATAAGCGCTATTTTGATATTTTTCGGAACAGTATCCGCACAAGAGCAGAAGCAACTGGAATCCACTTTCGACGGTTTGATCAGTAGTGAAAATATTGGCAAAACCATCAAAGAACTAACTGTAAAACCTCATTATCTTGGTTCTACAGGCAGCAAGGAAGTGGCAGAAAACCTCCTTGCCAAATTCAAAAACTACGGCTGGGATGCTGAAATTGAAACCTATCAAGTTCTGTTTCCAAAACCTAAAGTGCGAATTCTGGAGATGACTGCACCAACAAAATTCAAAGCTTTACTGAAGGAACCGGCTTTAAAAGAAGATGCAACTTCCGGACATCCGGATCAGCTTCCCTCCTATAATGCATGGAGTGCCGATGGAGATGTGAGTGCCGAACTGGTATTCGTAAACTTTGGTTTGCCTGAGGATTATGAAACGCTTGATAAACTGGGTATCGATGTAAAAGGAAAGGTTGTGATTGCCCGCTACGGAAGATCATGGCGCGGAACTAAGCCAAAAGTGGCACAGGAACACGGAGCTATCGGATGCATCATTTATTCCGACCCGATGGAAGATGGTTATTTTCAGGGCGATGTATATCCCAAAGGAAGTTTTAAAAATGAATTTGGCGTTCAGCGCGGATCAATTATGGATATGGTTATCTATCCCGGCGATCCGCTGACTCCTTTTATCGGGGCAACAGAAAATGCAAAACGCCTGGACAGAAAAGATGCTGAAAACCTGCTGAAGATCCCGGTTTTACCGATTAGCTATTATGACGCTCAGCCGCTGCTTCAATCGCTCGGCGGACCGGTTGCTCCTGAGGACTGGCGGGGAGCTTTGCCATTTACCTATCATATCGGTCCGGGTAAAACTTCCGTGCGCTTAAAGGTCGAATTCGACTGGAAGATCGTACCAGCCTACAATGTGATCGCAAAAATCAGAGGGGCAGAATATCCCGACCAGTGGGTGGTACGGGGCAATCACCATGATGGATGGAATACCGGAGCCAATGATCCGATCAGTGGAATTGCCGCCATGATGGAAGAAGCAAAAGCCATTGGCGAATTAGTTAAAAATGGATATAAGCCAAAACGTACACTGGTTTATTGCGCATGGGATGCTGAAGAACCGGGGCTGATAGGCTCCACCGAATGGGTAGAAGATCATGTGGCAGAATTAAAGCAAAAAGCGGTAGTTTATATCAATTCTGATGGAAACGGACGCGGGTTTTTATCAGTATCAGGCTCACACGGACTGGAAGCTATGATTGACGGGATTGCAAAAGATGTGACTGATCCTCAAACCAATGTAAGTGTTTTTGACCGCCTGAAAGCAAGAGACATCGTAAATGCCGGAACAGACAAAGCTAAAAAAGATAATTTAGCCAGAAAATCAATGACTATCGGTGCACTGGGTTCAGGGTCTGACTATTCAGCTTTCCTGCAACATGCCGGTATTCCTTCTCTGAACATTTATTATGGTGGCGAGAATGCAGGCGGAGAGTATCATACTGCCTACGATTCCTACGATTATTACAGCAAATTCGGTGATCCGGGCTTTAACTATGGCCGTGCGCTTTCTCAAACTATTGGTCGTGCTGTACTTAGAATGGCTAATGCGGATACACTTCCTTTCGAATTCAAAAATCTTCATAAAACGATCTCTTCATATGTAAATGAGATGATCAGCATGACTGATCAGATGAGAGAATCTACACTCATCTACAATCAGGTAATTCAGGGAAACAATCATAAACTGGCAGCTGATCCTGCTAAACCAGCGAAATTACCTGTTGCAAAAACCGAGGTACCTTTCATCGATTTCTCAGCACTTCAGAACTCACTGGTACAGCTGGATCAGTCGGCAAATGCATTATCTGAAAGCTTAAGCAGTGCAAATATTCCGGAAACATCCCTCCAGGCTGTCAATGAAGCACTTTACCATGCCGAACAAAACCTGCTCACCTCCGATGGTTTACCACGCCGTCCATGGTATAAGCATACGCTTTATGCACCCGGATTCTATACAGGTTATGGTGTAAAAACCATGCCTGGTGTCCGTGAGGCCATCGAACAGCGCGACTGGAAAGAGGCGCAGGAACAGATCAAAATTGCTGCAACTGCGATTGGAAGATTGGCTGAACACTTGAAGGAAACTTCGAAGCTGGCTAAGTAAGACTGACGAATTTACCCAGGCGTCATACCGGTTAAATTCGTAAGTCGCTTAATCAAGATGTAAGGACGAAATCGACTTTCCGTTCCCCTAAGTGATTTCCTAAGTCTTTATATTGCACTATGAAATGGATTACCAGGGAACGCCCTAAAATTGACCGTATCGCATGCCCCTGGCTCATCAAACGTTTTATTGATCAGGAAGCGACATTTTATTATGTCCCCTTCAATGAAGTATTGAGCAAAGCTGCAGAACTGGATGCCATTCCTTTCGATATCCCTGATGTTGAATTAAGCCACCATGCTGACAAATGCACCTTTGACAAACTCCTTGAAAAATATGACCTGAATGACCCTGCCCTGCTGGTGATGGCACCCATCATCCGGGGAGCAGATACTGACGTCCACCACCTGGCAAATCAGGCATCGGGACTATGGGCAATATCTGCCGGACTGGCTTTCAATATCCGTGATGATCAGGAATTACTAAATGCCGGCATAGTCATTTATGACGCGCTGTACAGTTGGGCAAAACACATGAAAGACATCAGGCATACTCAAAACCCGGTTGATCATATTCTTCTTGATGTTTATCATAAATTTCTGAAACAGGGTTCAACCAAAAAAACACCGGCATGGGCTAAAGAGATAAAAGAAATTATCCAGGACCAGCTGGATTTTAATCTGAATTTAAATCTGAAAGATATCTCCTCTGAACTGAACGTTCACCCGGCCTACTTATCCCGGGAATTTTCAAGGCATTTCGATGACCTTTCCTTTGGGGAGTACATCCGTAAATTGAGGATTGATAAAGCCATCGGATTATTGGAAAATCCGGCTTACTCTCTTTCCGAAATAGCTTATCTGACCGGATTTTCTGATCAGAGTCACTTTACCCGGATTTTCAAAAAACAAACCGGAGAGAATCCCTCAATCTTCAGAAAAAACCTTCTGAAAGGTAAAAAAGATACAAAAGGTTAATTGTATTCTATTTATCCCTCTTTTGACTTTCTAATTTTGTCAGAGATAAACACAATTCTATCTCTGACAAAATAATGAAGAATAACTTAGTATTTCTCATAAGCCGGTTCCTCTTAAAACCGGCCCTGTTGTACACAATCATTTGCTACTCGCATAAACTTTCAGCACAAACCAATAGCACTGCATACCCGCGAATTGCTGGTCACGTTGGTATTGTTCATCCTTTAATTTCCTTCAGCAGCACAGGGACTCATACTAATTTTAAAGAGAGTTATACTGTAGGAATGCCCTTAGGAATTAATATCTGGAAAAGCTCAAAAATTGGCTTTTCATTAGAAATAGTGCCATCCATAAAGGCAGAAAACGGCAGCAGCCGGGTAAGCAATACACTCATCCATCCGGGTATACTGTTCGCTCTGGGCAAAGGCTTTACTTTTGCGGGAAGGGCCGCTTTTGAGACCTCCGGACGCTATGGATTTACCCCTGTATTGAACAAAGTGCT
>JBAZCD010000272.1:3146-4690 GCA_041671205.1 Pedobacter sp. | reverse complement strand
AGTCCGGGTAGTAAAGCAAAATGAAAATCCTGAATCAAAATAAATGGTTGTTCTTCATCCTTTGTTTCATCCAGAACAGCTTTGGCAAAATCTTCATTAACTTTTTTGTAATAATGCCAATCTTCATTTCTGAATGTTGGACGTGTATGTGCGATATGACAGAGGGGCCACAATCCTTCATTTGAAAAGCCATAATAAAAATGGTCTTCTACTTCCTTAGTCAGCCATAATCTTTTTAAGGTGTATTTTGGTTCTTCAGGGGGAACTTCCACTTTGTCATTTTTATTAACGGTCTCTTTATCAGCGTCCCCGGTACCTGATGCAATCCATAGTCCGCTGCAGGCTTCAAGTATAGGCTCCATAGCTGTAATGAGTCCGCTTGCAGGCACTATGCACTTAATTTCATTACCTTCGTGAATATGCATGTACGGCTCACGATTGGAAACAACAATCAATTTCTTTTTCTGCAAAAGATTTTCCATTTCAATTTTCAGCCGTTCGGGAGTCCAAATGGCTTCTGCACTTGTTCTTAATCGTGCTTCTTCTTCAGCAGAGGCTCTGGCTTCGTGCATCGCTTTTGCAATGATTTCAATCTCTTTATGCAAGGGGTCCAGAAATTTTAAATGCGGTTGGGATTTTAATTGTCCTAATTTTCCGGTTCGCATTGCCTTTGCCCAATCTACAATTCTATTGATGGGGCTGAAAATTCCCCAACGAATTATAAGCAATGTAACGAGAGAAACTAAAAATGCCTGTATAAACCATCTTATAAAATTTCTAAACCAGATACTGCCAATGACTTTATCTATATATCCGGCTTCAGCATAAAAAACGACTGCATTATTTGATATGTTTGCATTGTTTATCAGTTTGATATATTGATAAATATTCATACCATCTGCTGAAAAAAAATTTCCAACAGATGTGTCTGCAGCTATTGATTGTGAAATATAGTTAACTGAGTAACCAATTAATCTGCGGGTAGAATTATTGCTTAAAATGCTGTCGATATTGTAATAAATTGAAATACCCAATAAACTATAGTGTTTACTTATACTGTCTAAATATTGCTCGATTCTGCGCTTATTTACCTGCCCTGAATAAAATGTTTCATTATGGATCACCTCCTCTGCAATCTGTGCAGTACGAATTTCAAGTTCACGGATCAGTTTATTCCTTTCAGTTGAACTCTGGTAAAAAGTAAAACCAAATGCAACCAGTCCGACTGCAAAAACTATTGAGAGTATGAATGCAAGAGTTAATCTCATTCAGATACAAGTTTTAAAAGTAATTCAACATCGTTTATGCCTTCAAATTTTTATTTGGCAAAAGTATCTCCGTCTTCTGTACTTTTTTATCAATTCTGCCATTTAAAAATCACTCATAATAATTACTGGCAATATATTTTAACTCATTTTTAAATAAATCGACCATAAGTTTCCTGGCAATTGCAAAGTTACCAATTTTGCCGGGATAGGTTTGTAAAATCACCTGATATATGATTAGGTCAGATTACACCATAAAATACATTACTATCTTTGTTT
>JBAZCD010000272.1:0-3136 GCA_041671205.1 Pedobacter sp. | reverse complement strand
TATATGATCAGATCATATTACACCATCAAAATTCATTCCTATCTTTGTTTTAGAAAACATTTAAATCTTTGCTTTATCTCCAGGGAAAGGATTCGGGTAAACATTAAAGGAATTTTATTATGGATAATTTGAATTATGGTGTAATTGGCAATTGCCGGAGCGCAGCCCTGATATCAGATATGGGAAGTATTGACTGGTTTTGTCTCCCTGATTTTGATTCCCCTTCCATATTTGCGAAACTTATTGATACCGATAAAGGAGGATTCTTTAGTATTGTAGTTGATGATAATTATGAAATTAAACAAAAATATCTGGATTGGACAAATGTATTATGTACAGAATTTAAATCAGATAAGGGTACATTTGAGGTTATTGACTTTATGCCCCGTTACAAACTACTTGAGAATGACTATTTTGCTCCTGCTGAAATTTACCGTTATATAAAACACATTTCAGGTACCCCAACCTTCAAAGTGGAATATTCCCCAATGTTTAATTATGCCAGGGATAAGGTTTCTAATGTAATTATTGATAACTATATACGGACATTTGCCCGGATAAATCCAACAGATTGTATCTATCTCTATAGCAGCTTAAACTTCAATGATATACTGGAATCAAAGGAAATTTCAATTACTCAAAACCAGTTTCTTTTACTGTCGTATAACCAAAAACTAATAGATATAGATATTAAAAGGGTCTACCTGGAATTCCAGCGTACTAAAGTTTATTGGCTAAACTGGACAAACCGTTCTAAGAAATATGAGAAATATACTGAAGAAATAAACCGGAGTTTACTGGTATTAAAAATTATGTCATATCAGCCTACAGGTGCTATGTTGGCAGCATTAACAACCAGTATTCCGGAAACTATTGGTGGAGTACGGAACTGGGATTATCGTTTTTGCTGGTTGCGTGATGCGTCTATGTCGCTGGAAACATTGCTTAAAATGGGCCATTACTATTCCGCTAAACGATTCCTGGATTATTTGAAAAAAATTCTTAAATCAAAGACTGACTCATTCCAGATTATGTATGGTATCAGAGGGGAACGGGAACTTGCAGAAACAGAACTTTCCCACCTTGCAGGTTATGAAAACTCAAAACCTGTAAGAATTGGTAATGCTGCATATTCTCAAAGACAAAATGATGTATTTGGTTATTTGTTAAATATTATTCATCAATATTATGAGTATTTCCAGGGTCCATTAGATGAAATTGAGGATATCTGGGAGATTGTTCGTAATATTTCCCGTACAATATCTACTCATTGGGAAAAACCTGATAAAGGTATCTGGGAAATTAGAAATGATGATAAACACTTTGTGTTTTCGAAAGTAATGAGTTGGGTTGCAATGGATAAAGCAGCAAAAATTGCGAATGTACTAAATAAACCCTACTATGCTGAAACATGGAGTGGAATTGCAAATGACATTAAAGAAGATGTTTTAAGGAATGGATGGAACGAAGATTTGCAAACATTTACACAGACATATTGTAATGAAGAGCTTGATGCCTCTTTGTTGTTAATGGCTGAGTATGGTTTTATTGCCGCAGATGATCCGAAGTATCAAAAAACTGTCATTGCTGTTAAAAAAGCACTTTACTTAAACGGATTTGTTTATCGCTATAAAAATCCTGATGATTTTGGCAAACCGATGTCATCATTTACAATCTGTACTTTTTGGTTGGTTCAGGCTCTGTTCAGAATAGGTGAAAAGGAGGATGCAAAAAATATTTTTGAAAACCTTTTAGCCTGCGGTAATCATTTGGGTCTTTTCAGTGAAGATATTCATTTCTCTACAAAAAGGCTTCTGGGTAATTTCCCCCAGGCATATTCTCACTTAGCTTTAATTAATACAGCGACTTTGTTTTCCGGAGAAAAGGTAATTCCGAAATTTATCAGGCCGTAATAACATATACTAACAGCAGCATCATCGCAATTGGCGTGATGGTAACCGTGATGATGGTGTCCATGCTGCGAAGAATATGTCGCATGGAACGTCCAAGCATAACACCCATATCACTGAAAAAATAGTTTTTTATCGTTTCCATTTATTTTTCCTCCTTTTTTTTGCCGATGATTGCAAGAAATATAGGATTGCAACCAAATAAATCACTCTGTGCCCGCTTTCAGCGCCTCGCTCATGGAAATTTTTGCAAGTTTCCTCCTGCACAACCACTTGGTTATCTCGTAAACTGCAAAGATCAAAATAAAGCTTATCAGGACATATAGCGGGTTCACAATCATAGGTATCACCATATTGATCATCTCCGCGACGTAATTGGAAATGGTGTTGCCGAAGGCCAGCATTAATGGTAGCCCCAGCCAGAAGCCAATAAACACAGCCGGTGTAGAGCTATTCAGAATCAGTTTCACCAACTCTTTCCTGCGATATCCGAATACCTTGAGCAGGGAGATGGTGTTTCGGCTTTCATCAATGATCAGCAACGTCACAAGGTAGATAATAATGACTGCAATAAGCACTGCCAAGATCGTTATAGATGTGACGATAACCGTCGTAGGCCTGGCGAGATCTTTATACGTCTCACGATCACGTGCATCCATCACACCGGCTAGCTGGCTTTTGTCAAAATCTATCTCATGGCTGCTGAGCACGGTACGGTAGCTTCCGAGAGGTTGGCCGGTCATATAGTTGAACTCGTCAAGGGGCATATAAACAAATTGCTCACCATAGGCTTCGACAATCCCTTCGATGTTCAAGCTGTATGATTTTCCATCCAGCTTGTTTACAAAACTGATCGTGTCCCCTTCCTTGAGTTTCAGCCGGCTAGCCAATGGAGACGTGATATTTACCTGATCCCTGGACAGCGGGTTGCCCTGCATGTCGTTTATCTCGAAGCCGATGGAATCCGGCTCCATCCCCACCAGGTAAAACTCAACCGACTCCCTGCCCTCGGGATAGCCGCGGAGCGAATTGTACGGCTCCGCCCCTTCGGGAATACCTCCATCCTGCTGCAAATTCCGTACTTCCTTGAAGTTATACTCCAGGGGATACCGGTATCTGGCCAGCGCTCCCTTGTCCATCACCACATCCATCGAGTAGTTGAAGGTAAAACCATATAGCAGTATCATCGACGCGGCACCCACGCCCAGCACTAAGAACAACAGACG
>JBAZCD010000271.1:1170-4717 GCA_041671205.1 Pedobacter sp. | reverse complement strand
GAGCTCTGCCTTACTAAAAACTAATTTTGACTTGGCGGTTAAATATTCCTGTTGTAGCTGTATGTATTGCTGGTCTTCCATTACTGCAATAGTTTCGCCTTTCCGGATCTGCATTCCAGGTAATAGTTTAGTCGATTTCAGATATCCTCCCAAAGGCACACTGATAGAAATCATGTTTTGTGGTGGAACATCGATTGTACCACTTGCCCTGAGGATTGATGAAATGCTTCTTGCCTCCAGTTTTCCGAATATAATGCCTGCTGATTTAAATTGCGCATCATTAAGGCTAACTAAATTTTTATTTTCTGTTGCCGCTTCTGTTACTTCCTCTGTGGTATTCTTATTCCCGCAGGCAGCAAACAGTAATAGGGCAGATATGATGATGATATTTTTCATTTTATTGTTTTGAGCTTAAATAATTCAGGTTAATAATACTTTCATTCAATACTTTAATGATATCCAGATAGTTATTTCTGATCGTTATAGCCTGATTATTCAGCATAACCCAGTCCAGATAATTGATTTCGCCATTTATGAATTGCTTATCAGCCGTTTGCCTGATTGTTTTGGCCTCGGGTAAAGAATTCTTTTCAAAGAAATCTGCGGTCTGTAAATAGGTTTCGTATTGCGAAAGTGCACTTTGGTATTGCTTATTAAGCATTTGAAGCTGGTTCTGATAATTATTATCAGCTATCAGTTCGGTTAACCTGGATGCCTTAATTTTTGCTTTCTGAGCACTTGCAAACAAGGGTATACCAATACCCAGGTGTCCGGAACTAAACCGCTTTGAATGTGAATAAAAGATATTGTCGGCTCCGGTTCCCTGAATACTGGTATTAAAATATCCAAGACTCAGATCCGGCAGCATTTTCGACTTTTCTAATTTGGTATTGGCGGCGCTGATTAATTTTTGCTGATTTGAAATTTTCAATAGGGGATGCTCTGCTAAAGAGAGACTAGTCATTTCTACCGGAAGATCAATTCTTGCGGATATATTCGATGGTACATATTTCTCAGGGCTGTTCAGAACTAACTGCAGCTGAAGCTTTGCCAGTTTTAACTCTTCCTGCAATGATTTAAGTTGCAAATAGATACCGCCTCTCTGAGTTTGTGCAGTCGCTTTCTCCAATACATTGCTTTCACCTGTTTTAAACCGGAGATTTGCTTTGCTCACAAATTCAGAATAAATGCTATCAGCCTGCAATAATAATTTTTCCTTTTCATTCAGAATGATGATATTAAAATAGATTTGAGTCACAGTTCTTTTAATTTCTGCCTCTTTAAGAGAAACACCCAGAACGGATGATTTCCATTCCTCATTTAATACCTTTTTCTGATTGGAATATACTGTAGGAAAGCTCAATGATTGACTTAATCCAATTCGGTTATCATTATAGATACTATTGATCTGCCCAAATTCTGTACTTAAACCAGCCTGTGGAATATTAGCAGAAGTGCCAATCAGCTTTTGCTGATACTCCACTTTGAGTTTTTCACTTTTTATAGTTAAATTATTCTTCAAAGCAGTGTCAATGGCAGCCTGAAGACTGATAGTTTCCTGTCCGTTTACATTCATAATCCCTGTGAAACATAATGCAATCAGTATTGCTGCCTGTTTTTTCGGAATTTTAAGCTTACCTGATTTCTCAAACAGAATATAAAGAACAGGTAAAACGAACAAGGTCAGTAAAGTTGCGATCATCAGACCTCCGATAACAACAGTGGCCAATGGCTTTTGCACTTCTGCTCCGGCACCGCTGCTCAATGCCATGGGTAAGAATCCTAATGATGCGACAAAGGCAGTCATCATTACCGGACGTAAACGAATTTTTGTTCCCATTATAACGATTCTGTTAAGGTTTGTTAGCCCTGAACTTTTCAGCCTGTTAAATTCTGCGATCAATACAATTCCGTTTAATACAGCGACCCCAAATAATGCGATGAAGCCGATGCCGGCACTGATGCTGAATGGCATTCCCCTGATTGCCAGGAAGAAAATTCCTCCAATTGCAGATAAAGGAATGGCAGTATAAATGAGTAAACCATGTTTCACTGAATTAAACGCAAAAAATAACAGTATAAAAATTAAGAGAAGAGATACCGGGACTGCGATCATTAAGCGCTGTTTGGCGGCATTCAGATTTTCAAATGCACCTCCATAAGTGATATAATAGCCTGCAGGTAGTTTAATTTGTTTCTCAATTTTTTGCTGCAACTCATTTACAATACTTTGTACATCTCGTCCGCGGACATTGAATCCCACAACAATTCTTCGTTTGGCATCCTCCCGCTGAATCTGATTCGGGCCATCTTTAATTTCAACCCCTGCTAACTGATAGAGAGGGATGTTTGTACCCTGAGGGGTAGGAATCAATAAATTTCTCACATCTTCCAGATCTTTTCTCTTCTCGGTATTCAGTCTCACTACAATCTCAAAGCGTTTTTCGCCTTCAAAAATAAGCCCTGAACTTTGCCCGGCAAATGCAGTATTAACAACTTTATTGATATCTGCGATTTTTAAATTGTATTGGGCAATCGCCGCTCTGTTATACGCAATTACAATCTGCGGCATTCCGGTTACCGGTTCTACAAACAGATCCTGACTTCCTGCAACCGTATTTACAATTTTGCCAAGATCATTTGCATATTTAGCCAGGGTATCCAGGTCTTCACCGAAGATCTTCAAGACCACATCCTGCCTGGCACCAGTCATGAGTTCATTAAAACGCATCTGAACAGGAAATTGAAAGCCTGTTGTAATTCCGGGCACATTCTGAAGAGCCTTACCCATTTTTTCGGCCAGTTCATCAAATGTTTTAGCCGATGTCCATTCACTTTTATCCTTCAGAATGACCATCATGTCACTGGCCTCCATAGGCATGGGATCAGTAGGTACCTCACCGCTTCCAATTTTTGTGACAACTTTGATCACTTCGGGGAATTGCGACTTTAAGATATGAGCCGCTTTTTGAGTGCTTTCAATAGTTGTGTTCAGATTACTGCCTGTAAGTACTCTGGTATCAACAGCAAAATCGCCTTCCTCCAGTGCCGGAATAAACTCGCCGCCCAGGCTTGAAAGAACGAGAATTGCACTGATGAAAAGGGCAATTACCGACCCCAGTACTATTTTAGGAAAACGTATTACTTTTGAAAGAATACCCTGATAAAACCTTTCTACACGGTACATTAGCCTATCGGATAAATTGGGTTCATGCTTTACTTTCTTGCTCAAAAACCAGGCACTCATCATTGGAATATAGGTGAGCGAAAGAATAAAGGCACCCAGTAATGCAAAGGCGACGGTTTGAGCCATGGGTTTAAACATTTTGCCCTCAATTCCCTGAAGGGTGAAGATTGGCAGATAAACTATCAGAATGATTATTTGACCAAAGACGGCACTGTTCATCATTTTGCTGGCCGATTTCTTCACCTGTTCATCCATATCTGTTTGCGACAAACGATTGATCTTCCCAAACTTGTTGCTGTGAGAGATCTGATGCATGACTGCTTCTACTATAATCACAGCCCCATCTACTATCAATCCAAA
>JBAZCD010000271.1:0-1160 GCA_041671205.1 Pedobacter sp. | reverse complement strand
GGAGGTGTTCATTAATATGATCGCGAAAAGCATGGATAAGGGAATCACAGATGCGACAAGCAGGCCTGCTCTGAAGTTTCCAAGAAACAGAACGAGAATAAATACAACGATCAATGCCCCTTCAAGCAGGTTTTTCTCAACAGTTGATATGGCATTGTTTACCATTTTTGTCCGGTCGAGAAAAGGCTCAATAACGACACCTTCGGGCAAGGTCTTCTGAATGGCGGCGATTCGCTCTTTTACATTTTTGATAACCTGGCTGCTGTTTGCATCCTTAAGCATCATGACAACTGCACCTGAAACTTCCCCCTGATCATTATAAGTCATAGCTCCGAAACGTGTGGCATGACCTATATTGATATCCGCTACATCCCTGATAAAAATCGGAGTACCGCTCTCAGTGTTCTTTATGCTTATGTTTTCAATATCCTCTTTATTGCCAATGAGGCCCTCAGACCTGACGTAAAGAACGGTAGGACCCTTTTCAATATAGGCTCCTCCTGTATTTTGATTACTCAGTTCAAGCGCATTAAAAACCTCATGAATGGTGATATTATAGGATTGTAATTTATTGGGATCAACTGCAATTTCATATTGCTTTAATTTTCCGCCAAAACTGCTTACCTCAGCAACGCCTTCAACTCCAAGCAGTTGACGCCGTACGATCCAATCCTGAATAGTTCTCAGCTCTGTTTCATCGTATTTACTTTCATACCCTTCTTCAGGCCTTAACACATACTGATAAATTTCACCCAATCCTGTGGATATCGGACCTAGTTCAGGTGTTCCTATTCCGGGTGGGATCTCGGTTTGTACCTTCTGAAGGCGTTCGGCAACCTGCTGCCTGGCCCAGTAAATATCAGTATCATCTTTAAAAACTATGGTTACCAGAGATAAACCAAATCTTGAAAAGCTTCTGATCTCTTTTATTCCCTTGATATTGCTGTTTGCCTGTTCAATTGGAAAGGTAACCAGACGTTCAATATCTGTTGCACCAAATGATGGTGCAACTGTAATTACCTGAACCTGATTGTCCGTAATATCGGGTACAGCATCGATAGGTAGTTTTGTAGCCTGATAAGCTCCGTACGAAACAAGCCCGATAACGAACAGTGCTACAATGAGTTTATTCCGAATGGAAAACTCTATAATTGCGTTTA
>JBAZCD010000270.1:0-4738 GCA_041671205.1 Pedobacter sp. | reverse complement strand
CCATTGCTCATACATCCGGTGTGCCGGCCGTTCTGAGTGCATGGTCAGGCCGTAAAGCTGACGGGATAGCCCTACCGCAAAATCGCAGATATCAATCATCTCCTGTACTTCTCCATAACCCTCCTGCAGACTTTTACCCATTTCGTAGCTCACCAGCTTACCCAGGTCCTTCTTGCTATGACGAAGCGCTTCGCCAAGCTGTCTGATTACCTCACCCCGTTTAGGTGCCGGCCAGGTACGCCAAAGCCTGAAGGCATCTTCCGCTTTCTGAACCGTGTTTTCGTAATCCAAAGCATTTGCAAACTTGACCGAGGCAATCTCTTTTCCATCCACAGGCGAAAAAATAGTATGATTTTTTAGCTGATCGTTGCTATTCCATAACTTTCCTGTACTGGAGGCTTCATTGATTGCCTGGATTCCAAGGCTTTGTAAAACCGGTAAAACGTCTATTTGCATAAAATTTTGTATTTTTGTCAAAGTTAAGCATTTCTCCCAAGGGCAGTTTATAAGCATTAAGACAAAAACATTTTTGGGCTAAGCTGCACCTTTATTTATTTATTCTCAGCTATTTAGCTTCAGAGGTGTCAGGATGTTGAAAAATAAAAGCTAAACAATTGGCTATTTGCCTTAATTTAATTGAAATAAGGCTTGTTGTTTATAGACCATATGCCTTGGGAACGTTCTTAATCGTATTATTTTAGGATGGAAGAAGATTTTGAGTTTGATTTTTCCGAAGATCCCAGATTTTCGGTAGAAAGATATGAAGAGATGATCCGTAATCAGGATCAGTATTTTTTTGATGCCCAGGCATTTGAAAATATAATTGAATACTATATCGAGAAAAACGATCCGATTAAAGCATTGCAGGTAACTGATTATGCAATTAATCAGCATCCTTTTGTAGCAGTATTTTCAATTAAGCAGGCCCAGCTGTATGTAGCCACCAATCAGTTTGATATGGCTTTTGAATCCCTGAACAAGGCAGAAACACTTGAACCTTCAGAGGCCGATATTTATACCATCAGAGGTAATGTTTACGAGGGAATGGAAAGACATCAGGAAGCCCTCGAAAATTATGAAAAGGCCCTTGGCCTTGCTGAAAGTACAGATGAAATATTACTTCATATTGCCTATGTCTATCAGAGTATGGGCGATTATGAAAACTCTGTTAGTTACCTCAAACAATGTTTACAGCAGAATATGGAAAATCAGGATGCGCTCTATGAGCTGGCATTCTGCTATGATGTGCTGGATAAGCAGGAGGAAAGCATTAAATTTTATGAGCAGTATATCGATAATGAGCCCTATTCTTATGCTGCATGGTACAATTTGGGAAATGCCTTCAATAAGATGGACCTTTTTGAAAAGTCTATAGATGCCTATGACTATGCTATTCTGATTAAAGATAATTTCGCTTCTGCTTATTTCAATAAAGGAAATGCCCTGGTTCATTTAGACCGTTATTCTGAAGCGATAGAGGTTTATAAGCAAACATTCGAATATGAACCGCCAAGCGGTGATACGTATTGTGCCATCGGGGAGTGCTATGAAAAACTCGAACGCATGGACGAGGCACGGTCTTATTATAAAAAGTCAGTAAAGCTGGACCCTTCACAGTCTGATGCCTGGTTTGGTATCGGCGTAACACTTGATTTTGAGGAAAGGTATTTTGAGTCGCTTTATTTTTATAAAAAAGCACTGGATCTGGATGATAAAAATGCAGATTACTGGTTCGCAATTGCAGATGCGCAGTATAAATTAAAGCAGCTGCCCGAATCAGAAAAGGCTTATGAAAAAGTTCTGGAGTTAAACCCGGTAGATATTGAGGCATGGCTGGATTATTCATCCATATTGTTTGAACAGGATAAATTAGATTCTGCCATAGAGATTATCTCTGATGGAATAAAGAACAATCCCGACTCTGCCGAACTTTATTACAGGATGGTTGCCTATCTTTTTGCGGCGCATCAGTTTAGTGAAGCGCTGATCTATCTTGAGACGGCATTGAATTCCGATCCTGAAAAACACCATATTCTTTTTGAATATCTGCCTCAACTGCATGAAAATAAGGTTATTGTAGATATTATTAACCGTTATACCCGCTAATTAGGGAATAAAATATTAGACTTTAGGTTTTGATTTTTTTTTGGAGATTTGCACTTGATAGAAGAGCCCGGATCTTTGAAATTTAAATCCACTGAGGGGCATATCCAATTATCCATAAGCAATTATATAACTCATGAATTATACTTTAAAAAATATCCCTGAGCGTACACAAAAACCGCGTCAGAATGGCCTGACTATGGTTATGGATAAAGGACTAAGTGTACGGGAAATTGAAGATTTTCTGGAAGTTGCAGGTCCGCATACCGATATTGTGAAATTAGGCTGGTCTACATCATATGTTACACCCAATCTTGAAAATAAATTAAAAATTTACCGTGAAGCTGATATTCCGGTTTACTTCGGTGGTACCCTGTTTGAGGCTTTTGTGATCCGAAATCAGTTTGATGAATATCGTCGTGTGCTTGATAAGTACAATATGAAGTTCGCAGAAGTATCAGATGGCTCTATTACGATCCCTCACGAAGAAAAATGTGAATATATCAGTAAACTGAGCGAGCAGGTTACTGTAATCTCTGAGGTTGGCTCGAAAGATGCCGCAAAGATCTTTGCCCCGTATAAATGGATCAGCCTGATGAAAGCCGAGATTGAAGCAGGATCATGGAAAGTGATCGCAGAAGCCCGTGAGAGCGGGAATGTTGGATTATACCGCGATTCTGGAGAGGTCAGACAAGGCCTGGTAGATGAAATATTAACACAGATACCTGCCGAAACAATCATTTGGGAAGCGCCACAAAAGGCTCAACAGGTATGGTTTATTAAATTGATTGGAACAAATATTAATCTTGGAAATATTGCTCCTGCAGATGTTATTCCTGTAGAAACTTTACGTCTGGGTTTAAGGAGCGATACGTTTGATCATTTTCTAAATATGGAAAATAAATAGGTGCCAGCCTGTTTTGATCTGACTCAAAAGGAGGAATGAACTAATGAAAAAATATGGACTGATTGGGTATCCGCTTACTCATTCATTTTCAAAAAAGTACTTTACTGAAAAGTTCGGGAGGGAAGAACTGGATAATTATCAGTACGACCTGTACCCGCTGCCAAATCTGAGTGATCTGCCTGATCTGATCAACAGTATTCCCGATCTGTGCGGGTTGAATGTAACCGTACCCCACAAAATTGGCGTTATGTACTATCTGGATAAAGTTGATCCGGCGGCAAAGGAAATTGATGCGGTAAATTGTATCAAAATTGTAAATCACCAACCGGTTGAGGCATTTTTCAGTGGTGAGCTTTCATCCATGAATGTCAGGCTTGAGGGCTATAATACAGATGCATTCGCCTTTGAGGAGTCGCTTAAGCCCCTGCTTAAAAAGCATCACCAGAAGGCCTTGATACTTGGAAACGGCGGAGCTGCAAGAGCAGTGGCGTACGTGCTTAATAAACTGGGAATTTCTTACCGGACAGTCTCAAGAAAGGTTGTTGGGAAACAATTAACCTATAAAAAGTTGACTGCTGACATCATGAACGAGCATTTGTTAATTGTCAACACCACTCCGCTCGGAACCTCCAAAAATCGAAGAATGTGCAGATATTCCTTATGAAATGCTTGGCAGCAAGCATTTGCTTTATGACCTGGTATACAATCCGGCAGAAACTGAATTTCTTAAGCGGGGTAAAGCCAGAGGTACTGCTACAAAGAATGGTATGGAAATGCTGCATTTGCAGGCAGAAAAGTCATGGGAAATATGGAATAGCTAATGAAAGCGCGCTGCCTTTGTTGTTTTATACTGATCCCTTTATTTCTGGTATCCTGCGGTACCGAATATTCGCCCAAACCCCGGGGATATTTTAAAATAGATCTTCCCGGGAAAACATATCAATCTTACTCCGGCAACTGTCCGTATAGTTTTGATTTCCCCGATTATGCCAGGGTACAGCCCGATAGCAGCCGGGGGGCAAAGCCATGCTGGCTGAATGTAAACTATCCGCAGTTTAATGGCCGTATTCATTTAAGCTACCAGCTAATTTCTTCTGAAGCAGAATTCAACCAGCTGGTTGAAGATGCCCGGACTTTTGCATTTAAACACACGGTTAAGGCCACAGCAATAGATGAGGGGATAATTTCTTATCCTGAAAAAAAGGTTTACGGAATTTATTATTCAATTGAGGGCAATACGGCGTCTTCTGTTCAGTTCTTTTTAACCGACAGCACTAAAAATTATCTTCGCGGAGCCCTGTATTTTAATGAGCAGCCCCGGCTTGATTCAATAAAACCCGTATTGGATTTTATAAAAAAGGATATAGATCTGATGATCAAAACATTTAAATGGAAAAACTAATGAAGATTATTTATTTGCTTCTGTTTCTTTTGATCGCACATAGTGCTTCAGCCCAATTGAGCAAGGATGAAAAGAAGATCATTGATTATATAAAAGCCCATTATGGTGAAGCTGAAGAACTGCTGATAGAATCAGTCAATATCAATAGCGGAACCCTGAATGTGGATGGGGTAAGGAAAGTGGGAGCGGTTTATCGCCGGGAGCTCGACAAACTGGGTTTTACTACCGAATGGGTTAATCTGCCTGATTCATTGCGCCGGGCGGGGCATCTTGCGCCAAGCCGTAAAGGCAGTCAGGGTAAGCGTCTGTTTCTTATCGGGCATCTG
>JBAZCD010000269.1:0-4750 GCA_041671205.1 Pedobacter sp. | reverse complement strand
GATAAAATAAAGGGAATACTGCAGATTTTTCCATCGTATAAGTTAAGTTTGTGGAAAGTTGTCCAAATTAGTAATTAAACAGGCATACTGCAAGGAATGTTTCTGCTGTTACAGCTGGGATTCATTATTCTAATTAGCAAAATCTTTTAAAGATGAATCAAGTTGCATTTCGAATTACGGCTGCTTTAATGTATCTCTTCTCCCTGCTTCCTTTTCCTGTCCTTTATTTTCTTTCAGATATACTTTATGTCTTTTTATTTCACATTTTAAAGTACAGGCGCGAAGTAGTTTCTGAGAACCTGTTTAATTCATTTCCTGAGAAGTCTAAATCCGAGCTTGATCAGATTGAAAAGCGATTCTATCGTTACCTTGCAGACCTGATCTTTGAATCAGTTAAAACAATTTCCATCAGTGCTGAAGATATCAGTAAGCGTTTCGTTTTTAAAAACCTAGAAGAGATCACAAAGCATCTGGATAAAGGTAAATCAGTGATTGCCGTATCAGGGCATTATGGAAACTGGGAATGGGGACCTGTGGCTATCGGCCTTGCACTGAAGGAGAAGGTGATTGTGGTATATAAGCCGCTTTCAGATAAACGTTTTGAAAATCTTTTGAATTCCATGCGTTCACGATTTGGTGCAATAATGGTTCCTATGAAACAGACCCTGAGGAAAATTGTTGAATACAAAGATAAGCCTCACATATTGGTATTGGTTGGTGATCAGACCCCTGCGCGTGAAGAATCCCAGTTTTTTACTTCCTTTCTGAATCAGGCTACTGCTGTATTTCTTGGAGTAGAGAAAATTGCAATAAAGACAAATGATCCAATTATATATTTTACTATAATCAGAACAAAAAGAGGTTATTATGAATGCATAATTAAATCTTTAATTGAGTTTCCTGAAAAGACAAATGAGCACGAAATTACAGAGGCACATACCAGAGAACTTGAAAAAAATATTCATTTTGAACCTGAATATTGGTTATGGTCACATAAAAGGTGGAAATTTAGCCCTAAGAACTTAAAGAATGACTAAAGCTCCAAGTGTTGCCGCAGTAATCCTGAACTGGAATGGATTAAAATACCTTGAGAAGTTTCTTCCATCGGTAATTGCCAGCACCTACCCCAATCTGGAAATTGTGGTGGGTGATAATGCCTCAACAGACAATTCTGTAGCATTTTTACGAGAGAATTATCCCTCTGTCCGGGTCATTATCAATGATCAGAATTATGGTTTTGCCGGGGGGTACAACCGGATTCTTGAACAGGTTGATGCCGAATATTTTATTTTGCTCAATTCGGATGTTGAAGTTGCAGCAAACTGGATAGAGCCGATGGTTCATATGATGGAATCTGAACCGTATATTGCTGTGGCGCAGCCCAAAATTCTGTCATTTAACAAAAAGGATCACTTTGAATATGCAGGAGCAGCCGGAGGTTACATTGACTCTTTGGGCTATCCTTTTTGCAGGGGTAGAATATTCGATACCGTTGAACCTGATCAGGGCCAGTATGATGATGTTTCTGAGATTTTCTGGGCCTCCGGGGCTGCTTTATTTATAAAACAGAAGAATTGGATCGAAATTGGTGGTCTGGATGGAGATTTCTTTGCTCATATGGAGGAAATTGATTTGTGCTGGCGACTTAAAAATAAGGGTTATATGATCGTGTTCTCCCCAAAATCAAAGGTGTATCACCTTGGCGGAGGTACATTGAATGCTGAAAGTCCTTTTAAAACTTATCTTAATTTCAGGAATAACCTGGTACTACTTCAGAAAAATCTACCCTTTGGACGTGCATGCCTGGTCATATTTATTCGTTTTGGGCTGGATCTCCTTTCGCTGCTTAAATATCTGATTGATGGGAAACCTAAAAATGCAATAGCCATCAGTAAGGCTCATTTCTATTTTTTGGGAAATATCTTCAAAAACACTAAAAAAGCAAGATCAATAAAGATTTCAGACTTTAATAAGAAAGGCCTCTACAAAGGAAGTATCGTCTGGCAGTATTTTATCAAAAAGAAAAAAACCTTTAGCAGCTTATATAAAACTATCTAATGCAAGCTTGTAGCCGTTCAAACCAAATCCGGTCAATACTCCCTTGCAGTTTTTTCCGGTAAGCGATACATGTCTGTATTCTTCCCTTGAATAAATATTGGATATATGTACCTCAACAACAGGGGTTTTTATTGCAGCAATTGCATCAGATATAGCCACTGAAGTATGCGTGTATCCACCCCCATTCAAAATAATTCCATCATAACTGAAACCAACCTCGTGAAGTTTGTTAATGATCTCACCTTCTACATTACTTTGGTAATATTCAAGCTGAATGTTGCTGTATTTTGATTTAAGTTCTTCGAAATAGGTATCAAAACTGCTGTCTCCATAAATAGATTTCTCTCTTACACCCAGTAAGTTTAAATTTGGACCGTTAATTATCTGTATTTTCATTGGAATATAATTGTTTTTTAATGGCTATGAAGCTTGCATGAGCTTATTCATTCCGGTTTGTGAGCGGTAAGCTCATGCAGGTTTCATTGATTATTTATGATTTTTAATTCTTAAAGATATGAAGGCAAGTGTGGCGTTTCATTAATCAAACATAAAAAATAATTTGGACTGGCAATCAGGGCTTATCGGCTTTAAATCATATTTAAGATTAGAGCGTTCATTATCTGCGAATACCATTGAGGCTTATTTGCATGATGTGGATAAGCTTAGGCAGTTTTTTGAAGCCGGGCAGCAGGATAAAGACATCTCAGCAATCACAAGTCAGGATCTGAAAGATTTCCTGGTATGGGTAAACGAATTGGGTATGCTTCCTCCCAGCCAGGCAAGGGTTTTATCCGGACTGAAGGCCTTTTTTAAGTATCTGGTACTGGATAATCAGATCAGTATGGACCCATCAGCACTTCTGGAAAGCCCTAAGATGAGCCGGAAGTTGCCCGATACACTCAGCATAATTGAAATAAATAAGCTGATCAATACTATTGATCTGTCAAAAGCTGAAGGCATGCGCAACAAGGCAATACTAGAGATTTTGTATGGTTGTGGTTTAAGAGTTTCAGAGCTTACCGGATTAAAAATTTCAAATCTTTTTCTGGATATCGATTTCATAAAGATTCTTGGAAAGGGTAATAAGGAGCGTTTGGTTCCGATCGGATCAGAGGCAATTAAATTCCTAAGGATGTTTATTGAGGAAGTTCGGGTTCACATTGCTGTGAAGCCCGGAAAGGAAGATTTTGTGTTCCTCAATATGCGCGGGAACCCGATTTCACGAGTAATGGTATTTCTGATCATCAAAGACCTTGCTAAAAAGACCAGTATGAATAAAAGTATAAGTCCGCATACCTTACGGCATTCATTTGCAACACACTTGATCGAAGGAGGTGCCGACCTCAGAGCTGTTCAGGAAATGCTGGGTCATGAGAGTATTACCACAACCGAGATATACACCCATTTGGACCGGGATTATTTGCGGGATACAATTATTCAGTTTCATCCAAGAAGCTGATCCTATTGTTCCTCTTTGAAATATACTTTATAGAAATTCATCGATTTATCTTCATCAAAACCTTTTTCGATCAATTCCTTGTTCCCATGAATATAGATATGGAAGTTCTTGTCGAGTTTTAATACACTTTTAAAGACTCTGGCTTGTTTTTTTACAGCTGCATCTGAGATATCAAATGGCTGATCAATCTCTGCATCAAATTCTCTATTATAATCATTACTGAATTTTTTGAATGACTCGATCGCCTTCGGGTTACCAATAACTTCTTCAGAAAATTCATCCAGATCAAAACTTTCCTTTTCTTTGAAATATTTCATTGAACGATTCAGCAGGTCGATCTTATCTGCTTTAGAAATATCAAAATCTTCATCTATTTTACTGGTAATAAAGTTTTTATAAATCCCTAATGTGGTGTTTGTTTTGTTGAAACTATCATTCCTGATCTTTAATTGTAAAAACTCATCTTTCCAGTAGGCTGCATCGGTTCTGTTGGTCTGGTCAATAACCACCACTTTGTATCCTTCCTCCTTTTCAGCATTGAAGATCAGGCAGCCTTTATCCAGTTTCTGAATATTGATTGCATCTTCCTCATAACTGAGGGCAAAGCCACCTTTCTCCGGACTAACTTTTAAATAGCTTTCTTTGGTCTCGGATTTAAATATTCCAATGGCATCAACCAGTTCACCTTCTAATTGTAGATCTTTAAATAAGGCTATATAAAGCTCTCCTGCCTTGATTTTGGGATGATTCGAGATATTGTAAAGGTATTTGGCAATATTGCCGCTCAGCCCGTGAAAGCTATCCTGATCAGAAAACATCAATGAACTGAAATGGAACAATTCATTAAGATTAAGATCTCCGCTAGAGTGAGTAAACCTGTAAACCTCATTAGCCTTATCAAATGGCGACAGAAAATACTGCATCAGCAGGTTCTTTAAAATCTCATCTTCAATCCGGACTGGCTGATCTGATAAACTGTAAAATTCGTTCTGAAGCTTATTTCCTACCCTATGAACTGAAATCCTTTCTAAAGATGCTTCGAAAAATGTAACCATAAATAATTCTTATTGAATGTTTGTTTATCCGGTGACGGGATTATCAGATCCAAATAATTCGGCTCTGATCATTCTGTCTTTTCCCCGGAGATCCTGCCGTAATTCTATATTTTTAAATCCTTTTTCTTTTAATAGGCCAATAGTCTCCTTTCCCAGGTTCTCATTGATCTCCAGGTAG
>JBAZCD010000268.1:0-4799 GCA_041671205.1 Pedobacter sp. | reverse complement strand
ATACAGTTTTTGAGCTGGATATGGAATTTAGTCCCTATCAGAAACTGAACGACTCTACTGCCACCGGACAGGGAGTAAACGATATGAAGGGTGGTAATGTGGTCATGATATCAGCCCTGAGGGCTTTGAATGAGCTTGGATTATTAAAAAATACACAGATCATCGCCTACTTTACAGGAGACGAGGAAAGTTCAGGCTCTCCACATAGTGTTGCAAGAAAAGATTTTATTGAGCGTGCCCGCACTGCCGAGATCGCTTTAGGCTTTGAAGGTGCTCAGGGATTAAATACTGTTGCAGTAGCCAGAAGAGGTATTGGAGGCTGGACATTGAATGTTACAGCAAAAACGGGTCATTCGGCAGGAATATTTAGCGAAAATGCAGGTTATGGAGCTATTTATGAAGCTGCACGTATCATTAATGAATTCAGAACTCAGCTGAAAGATGAGAAATATCTCACTTTTAATCCGGGTTTGATCAGTGGTGGCTCAGAGATCCGTCTTGATCCTGCCAATGCCAGGATGGAAGCTATCGGCAAAACTAATATAATTTCGCCGGCAGCTTTTGTGGCCGGAGATCTTCGTTTTATTTCAGAAGCTCAGAGAGACAGGGCGAGAGAAAAGATGAAGGCTATCGTATCCCAGAACCTTAACGGAACTTCTGCCAGCATTTCATTCACTGACGGTCTGCCTGCAATGGAACCTACGGAGGGAAACTATAATCTTGTTAAATATCTCGACCGTATTACGCAGGATATGGGTATCGGAGCAACTAAAGCCGGTGATCCGGGGGCGCGTGGCGCGGGTGATATTTCTGATATAGCCAAATTCGTAGATAGTCTGGATGGAATGGGGGCATCGGGTGGTGGTGCTCATAAACCTGGAGAGGTAATTAACCTCAGGGAGTTTCCTTTGCTGATTCAGCGGGCAGCGCTCATGATCTACAGACTGAGCCGTAAGGATCCGGCACTGAATTAATGCTTAAGCGGGTCCCTCAGTATTAAACGGCAGGAATTTGGTACTTTTGTAATTATGATCCAGATCAAATCTTTTGCTTTTAACCCATATCAGGAAAATACCTATATTCTTCATGACGATACGCTTGAATGTGTGATTATTGATCCCGGAATGTATACAGGAGATGAGCAGAATGCATTTCTTAAATATATTTCTGATAACAGTCTGAAGCCGGCATTACTGTTAAACACACATTGCCATATTGATCATGTACTTGGAAATAAGTTCATTTATGACACCTATGGCCTTTTTCCTCAATTTCACAAGGGGGAGGAAATGGTACTGAATTCCATTGTTTCCTATGCTCCACAAATGGGAATTCGCTATGATGTTTCTCCTTTACCTCAGGTCTATTTGCCTGAAAGCGGAACAGTAAAATTCGGAGAAACTGAGCTTGAACTGATCTTTTCACCCGGTCATTCACCTGCTCACCTCTGTTTTTTTAACAAAAAAGAAAATTTTTTAATTGGCGGAGATGTTTTGTTCTACCGCAGTATCGGACGTACCGACCTTCCGGGGGGGAACCATGACCTGCTCATTAGTAATATCCGTGAGAAACTGTTCAGCCTGCCTGATGATTGCCGGGTTTATCCCGGACACGGACCGGCAACAAGTATTGGTTTTGAAAAGCGGTTCAATCCTTTTTTAAGCTGATCTAAACAATATAAAAATGGTGAACACTTCCTACTACATAGCCAAGAGATATCTGTTTTCTAAAAAGTCTGTCAATGCGATCAACTTTATTTCAGGTATTTCTATGCTGGGTGTTTTTGTAGGTAGCGCAGCATTGATCATTATCCTTTCTGTTTTTAATGGTTTCGAAAACATTGTATTGTCTATGTACAATACTTTCAGTCCTGAACTCAGAATAGAGCCTGAGCAGGGAAAAACATTCGATCCGGCGGATAGCCGCTTCACAAAACTGAAAAAAGATAAGCGGATTGTTAATTATACAGAAGTTTTACAGGAAAAGGCGTTAGTCAGATATGGTCAAAGTCAGTCGATCGCCCTGGTAAAGGGAGTCGGAGAAGAGTTTGTGAAAGGAAGAAGCGGACTTGATTCAGTAATCTCCAGTGGCAGTTTTACACTCTGGCACCGTGGACGTGATATGACGGTGATTGGTGCGGGCCTGCAAAATTCTTTATCGGTCAATCTGAATGATGAATTTCAAAGCCTGGATGTTTATTCTCCAAAGAAGGGTGCAATGAATTCCATTAATCCGGCCGACGAATTTAATGTTCGTTCTATTTATCCTTCCGGTGTTTTTATGGTGCAACAGGAGTTTGATAACATGATGATCGTCCCCATTCGCTTTGCCCGCAATCTGCTTGGTGAGGAGAAACTGATCTCCTTTATCGAGATCAATACCCTACAGGGGACTTCAGTGGACGATCTTCAGGTAGAAATTGAGAACACATTAGGCAAAGATTTTGTTGTTAAAAACCGAAGTCAGCAAAATGAGTTGCTTTATAAGATACTGAACTCAGAAAAGTGGGCTATTTTTCTGATCCTCACTTTTGTGCTGATCATCGCGATCTTCAATATCATCGGATCATTAACCATGCTGGTCATAGATAAGCGTAAAGACATTGCGATCTTAAGCAGTCTTGGGGCGAACAGACAATTGATCAGAGGGATCTTCTTTATTGAAGGTATGATGATTTCGATGCTGGGTTGTTTTGTTGGCATGGCGGCCGGACTGGTGTTCATCCTCCTGCAGCAGAAATTTGGATTTATCGAAATGTCCGGAACTAACCTGATCATAGACTCCTATCCGGTCGGAATCAAATTATCAGATTTTATTCTTGTCTTCGGAACGGTATTGACGGTTTCAATGATCGCTTCGGCTATCTCATCCCGTCTAAGTGTCAGAAATACGGTTGATCTGAGAGAAGATCTATAAATATTTGTTTGGGATAAGATAGTTCTTCACATAATCTTCTACGCCCGCCTCCAGACTATAAAAATCCAGACTATAGCCTATTGATCTAAGTTTGTCTATACTCGCTTCAGTAAAATACTGATACTTTTCCCTGATATCCTCAGGTGTCGGAACAAAGGAAACAGATACAGGTGCATTCATTGCATGGAAGGTACTTGTGGCAAGGTCGAGGAAAGTTCTTGCTTTGCCGGTTCCAAGGTTATATATCCCTGAATCTTTGCGGTGATGCATCAGAAAATACAAAACATTGACTACATCTTTGATGTAAACGAAATCGCGCATCTGCTCACCGTCTTTAAACTGCGGGTTATGCGACTGGAACAATTTCATAGCTCCGGTTTGACGGATCTGTCTGAATGTATGGAATATCACGGAAGCCATACGCTCTTTATGGTATTCATTGGGTCCGTAAACATTAAAAAATTTAAGTCCCGCCCAGAAATATGGTTTCTTTTCCTGTTTCAGAGCCCATTTATCGAAATCATTCTTTGAGTCGCCATATGGGTTTAGCGGTTTTAACAAGGGGATCTTTGCTTCGTCATCATCATAGCCATGCTCGCCAAGTCCATAAGTAGCTGCAGATGAAGCATATACAAGTGGAAGACCAAATTCTGTGCACAGCTTCCAGATCGTTTTCGTATAGCCCAGGTTGAGGCGGTTAAATAACTCCCTGTCAGGTTCGGTGGTATCTGTGCGGGCACCAATATGGAATATGAACTGTATATGTAAATGATTATCCCGGATCCATGCTGGAAACTCATCGCGCTTTACCTGGTTTGAAAAGCGCTTACCCTCAAAGTTTTTGTTTTTCTCAGGGTTAGAGAAATCGTCAACCAGCACCAGATCAAAATAACCTTCATCGTTTAATTTTTGAACCAAACAACTTCCGATAAATCCTGCAGCTCCTGTAATAATGATCATTTTGTAAAATTTGTTTGCTCTAAATTATTAATTATAAGAATAAGTTTTGTTTCGTTTTGGGGATTATCCCGACTTTATACGCTTCCTCAAAGAACGTTTGAACGGCTTTTCTTCCCACCTCACCCAGGTCAATGGAAAATTTATTGACGTACAGTTCAATGTGTTTGTTAATCACCGCTTTACTCATTTCCTGCGAAAGTGAGCAGATAAAATCCATTCCGGATTCGGGATGATCAAATGCATATTCAACACTACGTTGAATGATGCGGTTCACTTTTTGTTTTATTTCTTCGGGAAGATCTCTTTTAATCATAATACCCCCTAAAGGAATAGGGCCTTTGGTTAGATCCTCCCAAAACTCACCCAGGTCGATGATCTTTTTTAAGCCTTTCTCCTGATAAGTGAAACGATTTTCATGTATGATCACCCCCATATCGATCTGATGATTCAATATGGCTGATTCAATTTCATAAAATTTCAACTCAATTTTATTTTTCGCTTCCGGGAAGGCCAGGCTTAACAGAAAATTGGCGGTGGTGTACTTTCCGGGTATACCAATGCTGAGATTTTGGATCCGGGATCTGAGACCTTCGGGTCCTACGGAAGAATACTCAGCATTAGCACAAATCAGCAAAGGACCAACTCCAAAACCCAGGGCACTTCCTGCATGAAGCAGCACATAATTTTCGGTCAGGTAAGCATAAGCATGATAGCTCAGCTTAGTGATGTCAAGTTCTGCTTTGAATGCTTTTTGATTGAGTGTTTCTACATCTTCATAGCTGATCTCAAAGCTTAGCCCCTCAGTATCCACCTTATTGTGGATCATCGCATCAAAAATGAACGTATCATTTGGGCAGGGCGAAAATCCGAGACTCAGTTTCATGAATTAAAAAATTGAATAAGCATTTCATTCAGGTTTTTTA
>JBAZCD010000267.1:0-4817 GCA_041671205.1 Pedobacter sp. | reverse complement strand
ATCGACAGCAAGAGTAAAAAAGAGCTCACTTTTGCAACCCTTTCAATTCCGGGAACCAATATTGCAGGCGTTACCAATAGCGAGGGGGATTTTGCCATTAAAGTACCTAAAATCAATTCAAATGCTCAGTTAATGGTCTCCTTTCTGGGATATAAAAATAAGATTCTGAGACTGCAGGAATTAAAACCTGAAAATAATCTGATCGCCCTTGATCCCTTTAACATTGCACTTAATGAAATAATTGTCTCCACCAATGACGCTGAAATTCTTTTCAAGAAGGTAATGGACAACAGGGAACGGAATTATAGTGAAGATCAAAACCTGATGACGGGATTTTACAGGGAAACAATCAGAAAAAGAAAAACCTATTTATCACTCTCTGAATCAGTTGTTGAAATCCAAAAACAACCTTATCGCAGTCAGGTGGATGATTTCATTGAACTTTTCAAAGGCCGTAAAAATACTGACTACACCAAACTTGACACCCTAACTTTTAAACTGCAGGGCGGGCCCTATACCACCATCTTCCTTGACATCATGAAATATCCGAATTTTATTTTCACCGATGATCCTGCAGCGAGTTATGAATTCACCCTGGAAAATAACACACAGATCGACGACAAAAAGGTGTATGTTCTTGCGTTCAAACAGCGCCCGCAGATCATTGATCCACTCTTTTACGGCAAATTATATATCGATACCGAAAGCCTGGCAGTCATTAGTGCCACTTTTAATCTGAATGTTGAAAACAGGGAGGCTGCCGGCAAAATGTTTACACAAAAGAAACCGGCCGGTGCAGAAGTGTATCCGGTTGAAGCCAGCTACCAGATCAATTACCGGGAACAGAATGGGAAATGGCTTTTCGGATATTCCCGGGGAGATATAACGTTCAAGGTAGATTGGGACAAAAAATTATTCAATACCACCTATGAATCGAGTATTGAAATGGCTGTTACAGACTGGAAAAAGAAAACGACCAGCTCTGTAAATCCAACTCAAAAGCTCAGGCAAAATGTGATTATGATCGACAAAGTTTCCAATTTTGCAGATCTGGAATTCTGGGGCGAATACAATATAATTGAACCTGAAAAATCAATTGAATCTGCCATCAGGAAAATAAGGAGAAAGATGGAGTAAAAATTCTGCCCCTGAATTTTTACAGGTTATTAATCCGGTATTTTCCGGGTTCCTGTTTAGAGAACCATTTCTTATCGGCATAAAAAGTACCGAAAGGTATTAATGAAGCTATAAAACCCAAACTGAGCCTCCTGAGAGTCCATTTGTAGAGATAAGTTACCTGCAGAAGCATCAATACATAAAGTATAAAAAGTAAGCCATGCACCATCCCTACGATGTAATTGGGTCCGGGCATATCATACCTGTATTTCAGGATCATCGTAAAGCCAATAAGCAGGAATGAGCAGCCTTCTAAAAAGGCAACTAAGCGGAAACGATTCAGGGGGGTCTTCAGCATGATAAATCAACTATCCATTAAGATTAAGAGGCGAAAATAAAGAATAAAAGAAAAACAAAAATCAGCTGAAAGTAAAGCCTGAAAATAATTCCGGTTAATGGTATTTGTTCATAAATGCCAGAATTTTATCATACATAAGATTTCCCCGAAAGATCATCTGAGAAATCATTCCTACATGTTTTTTTCTCCTGATAATATTTAATTCGGTGGGCTTATTGGCAGCTGAAAGGTCATTATAAAGCCGGTTCGACTGAAGTTTTATAGCAGGGTAAGTTCTTTCTCCTACAAATATCAAAAATGGATTGTTCACATTTTCAAGATAGTAAATAGGTGAACCTGCCTTCCACATTGCCTTATCCTCTGAAAACGTTTTCAAAAAGCTTTTGGTTCGGCCATCTTTTCATATTGTAATTCGGGACTCAGGCTATAATTGATGATCACCGAAACCACATTTTTACGGGCCATATTCTTTCCAAGCCACCGATAGGTCTCCTTTTTCCCACTGTCCCAGGAACCTCCATGAATAAATACAAGAACATCTTTGGGCACCTCAGAATTCGCTGGATAATATACATCCAGCAGATTTCGTATATCTTTCGAATTATTCAGGTAAGAAACATCCTTTCTGATAATAATTTTAGCAGAAAGTTCAGGAATGACGCCAATAAAAAGAAGGAGCAGAACTAATTTCAGTTTCATTTTATCAAAGGATCTTTTTCTTTGGTAAAATGATTATAAACCAGGCCGTCCAGCCAGCCCGGCAGGACCTTGTTTAAGAGCACTGTCAGTTTTCCCTGAGCTGTCATGATCAATGAGCGCTTACGCTGTTCTATACCCCTGACAATAATCTGGGCTACCTCATCAGAACTCATCATTTTATCTTCATCCATGCTGGTTTCGCCCTGTGCAGAACCATCTTTCACAAGTGCCACATTCCGGATATTGGATGCTGTAAACCCCGGTGATGCAATCATCACATGCAATCCTGTTTTTAAATTCTCAACACGGAGAGCCTCCAAAAAGCCATTCAACGCAAATTTAGATGCAGAATACCCTGTTCTTCCCGGCAATCCGCGATACCCTGCAATGGAAGATACCCCTACAACAGAACCCCGATGCTTCAACAGTTCAGGCAATGCATATTAAGTACAATAAACCGCTCCCCAGAAATTCACATCCATCAGGTTTCTCAATACCCGCAGATCAAGGTCCCTGAATAATGCACGCATGGAGATCCCCGCATTATTTACTAATACATCAATACGATTAAATGTTGCTATCGCCTGTGCGATCAGTTCCATACACTCTGCTTCTTTCGAAACATCACACTGAACAGCCACAGCTTTTATCCCGTAGCGCTGCTCCAGATCCTGCGCTATTTCACAGAGTGTTACATATTGCCGTGCTCCAAGAATAAGATTAGCACCTTTCTTTGCAAATTCTTCAGCACATGACTTTCCTATTCCGGAGGATGCGCCGGTAATGATTACCGTTTTATGTTTGAGGTTCATTATTCAGAATTTTATTGAAGCTTTCGCAATTGTATTTATCAGGTTCATTTAGCTAATGAATTCTCATATGGAATCCGTGTAGCGATCGACCTTCCCAGAGTTATTTCATCCACATATTCCAGCTCACCTCCAAAGGCAATTCCGCGTGCAATCGTACTGATGGAAACGCCAGAATCTTTAAGCTTTTTATACAGGTAGAAGATCGTGGTATCACCTTCCATCGTAGCGCTCAGCGCCAGGATCACCTCGCTGATTCCCCCTGCCTTAACACGTTCCACCAGACTCTCAATCTTAAGATCTGAGGGGCCAACACCATCCATGGGTGAGATCAAACCTCCCATTACATGGTATACACCCTGATATTGCCCGGTATTTTCAATGGCCATCACATCCCGGGTATCTTCCACAACACAGATCAGCGACTTATCACGCTTTATAGCAGTGCAGATCTGACAAAGCTGCTGATCAGAAATATTATGGCATTCCTGGCAGAACCGGATATCCCTTTTTAAAACGGTTAGGGCATTACTGAACTTTTCCACTTCAGCCCCGGGCTGATTAAGCAGATGCAAAACCAAACGAAGGGCCGTTTTCTGACCAATCCCGGGTAAACTTGAAAATTCATTAACTGCATTTTCCAGCAGTTTTGAAGAAAAATTCATTCTGCAAATTTAAATTTAAAACTTAATCTTTTTCACATTGCTTAGTTATAAAATCAGATGATCAGGACTTTGTCTTAATTGGTCGCCGCTTCTTAAATGATTTAATTCATATTAAGAACTTAATTATTAATTTAGACCCCTTATCATTTTAAACAAATCTTATGGCTCCGGGAATTTTACTCAGTTTTTTGATTGGTTATTTTTTGATGCTGATGGGCATCTCCTACTTCACTTCTAAGAAATCCTCTGACAATTCAACATTTTTTACTGCAAACCGGAATTCTAAATGGTACCTGGTAGCTTTCGGGATGATCGGAACCGCCTTATCCGGAGTAACCTTTATTTCTGTTCCCGGAGAAGTTGGAAATCCGGCAGGAAATGAATTCAAATATTTCCAGTTTGTATTGGGTAATGCAATTGGCTTCATTATTATAGCAACTGTGCTCCTTCCATTGTATTACCGCATGAATTTAACCTCTATTTACACTTATATCGAGGAGCGATTGGGAAAATACAGCTATAAAACGGCTGCAAGTATCTTCCTGCTGAGCCGTACAATCGGGTCTTCCTTTCGGCTATATCTGGTGGTTATTGTATTGCAGCGCTTTATCTTCGATTCTTATGGAGTTCCGTTCTGGGCCACAGTACTTATATCCCTTGGATTAATCTGGTCTTACACCTTTAAAGGAGGCTTGAAAACCATCATCATTACGGATACTCTTCAAACTTTATTTCTGGTTTCTTCGGTTATGCTGACCATTTACTTCATTTGCGACAGCCTGGATCTGAATATTCTGCAGACCATAGAGACCATCAAACATAGCGGTTATTCAAAAGTATTCTTCTATGAAGATTTTATGACCAGTAAGTTCCATGTCAGCAAACAATTGTTAGGAGGAATTTTCGTCACGATTGCAATGACCGGACTTGACCAGGATATGATGCAAAAGAATTTAAGCTGTAATAACATCAAGGAAGCGCAAAAAAACATGTTCACATTCACAACTGTTTTTGTGATCATCAATATCTTCTTCCTGAGTGTTGGAGCCCTGCTGTATGTATATGCGAGCAAAAATGGTATCGCACTACCTCTTGACAGTGTGACAGGAAAGCCCCGCACTGATTTTCTTTTCCCTGAAATCGCCTTTAATCATTTATCACTTATTCCTG
>JBAZCD010000266.1:3612-4825 GCA_041671205.1 Pedobacter sp. | reverse complement strand
CGGTAGTTGGAAATAATTTGCAACTTACATATAGCAGGTCCAAGAAAACATCATTTAGTATAGGACTGAGCCACAGCTTTACTAACAATGCGATACAATACGTAATTCTCTATGATCCTGTTACTAAGGCGAACCGATTAACTATGGGTAATAATGGAAGTAATAAGTTGACCGGAATGAACCTGAATATTAGTCAGTCAATCACACCAAAATGGAATATGAATTTTACTACCAATCTTAACTATGTATTTGTCAGGGGTTATGTTGATGGTTCTATTAGAGAGAATGAAGGTATGAAAGGAAATTTTGCTCTTTCTACTGGTTATAGGCTTGATAAAGGCTGGCGGCTTAACGCAAATATGAATTATCTTCTCACTCCGGAGATCCTCCTTCAGGGAGAAGGAATAGCCATATTTTTCAGTGGGCTGAGTGTTAACAAAGAGCTGTTCAAGGAGAAATTGGCTATTTCCGGATCTATAAATAACCCCTTTAACAAATTTATGTTTTTCCCTAATAATATTAAAGGAGATAATTATTAGATTCTGAATGGGGGCAGGGGGTATTTCAGATCGTTTTCCTATAGCTTAAATTACAAATTTGGGAAGTTGAAAAGTGCTGTTACAAAGAATAAAAGAGAGATAAATAATGATGATGCTTTGTGAGGGATTCAATAAGTTTAATTTGATGTGGATTAGCAATCGTTAGTAATAGTTTTAATTATTCACATATCGTTTCTATCACTCATCGGAATAAATATGATCTATTGATACTTTCCTACTCAAGATTGCAGGGTACATGCTTTCGTAAGTTTTTAACTATTTGGATATTTTTGTATGGATTTAAGGCAAACATTTTATTGTTATTGCAATTATTATTCTTTATGAATGGCGTCCGTGCCCAAATTTAATAGACCAGCTTAAAATTATTTTAAAAAAACATTAAAGATGTTTACCTTTTCTTCAGAATGCAGGCTAATGACCGCTGCGAATTGAATTAAAGCAAACAATTGAAAATTTCGAAATGAATAAAAAAATTTTTCCTCAGCCTGTCTGGATTTTATTATTAGCCATTTCCATTGCATTGCCGATTGCTATAAGTGCGCAGGACAAATTACAATCCAATGGCCATATCCCAATTCTGGGCTGGTACAGTATTCCGCCGGAGGAGGCCACGCCTGCCCGTTATCGGGAGATGAGGGAAGCGGGTTTCGATA